>JBJONI010000025.1:0-3705 GCA_046051915.1 Pseudomonadota bacterium | reverse complement strand
GCTCGAGGGTGGCTTGCTCTGGGCCCCCAAGGGCCGCACCTTGTGCGAGCGAGAGGCGTTCCATGCCCGCGAACGCGTGGCCTGCACCGACGATGTCCGGCCGCCGGCGTTCGGCGCGCGTCGGGTCCTGACGCCAGGCGACGTCGTGGTGCGAGGCTGGAGTTGGGCAGCCGACGGGACGTCGCTTTGGGCAGACGTCAACACCCCGACGGCCTTGCCCGAACTGGGGATGTTCAAAGCCGGCAAGCCGTTTTCGGCCGTGACCGATCTCAACCCCCACGCGCGCGACTGGACGTGGCCAAGCCTCAGCCTCACGAGCTGGAAGGCTCCCGACGGTAGCCCGGTCGAGGGCACGTTGGAGGTGCCGGCCGGCTGGGCCCCGTCTCACGGCCCACTGCCTCTGGTCGTCGACATCCACGGCGGTCCGACCGCCCATACCGCCTACGCCCGGCGGCTCAGCGCCCAATCGAACGGGCTGCTCGCGGCGCAGGGCTACGCCGTCCTTCGGCCGAACTACCGCGGGTCGATCGGCTACGGAGACCGCTTCCTGACCGACCTTGTGGATCGGGAATGCGACATCGACGTCGCGGACCTGCGCGCTGGGATCGACGCGATGATCGCTGCGGGCGTGGCCGATCCAAACCGCGTCGCCGCGATGGGCTGGAGCAATGGTGGGTACCTCACGGCCTGCATGCTGACCGCCGAACCTCGCCTGAAGGCCGGGATCGTCGGCGCCGGGGTCGTGGACCAGGTCTTGCAATGGGCGTTGGAGGATACGCCGGGCCACGTGATCAACTTCATGGCCGGCGATCAGCCGTGGACGGAGGGCACCGCCTACGCGCTGGCGTCGCCGTTGCGTCGTGCGGACCGCATCACCGCACCCACCCTGATCCATGTCGGTGCCGAGGATCCCCGCGTTCCCCCCGCGCACGCCCAGGCCCTGTTCCGCGCGCTGGACGTGTACCGGGCCGTGCCAACGGAACTTGTCGTGTACCCGGCAGCCGGGCACGGCCTTCGGAGGATGAGTCAGGTCGAAGCAAAGGTCGCATGGGACCTCGCGTGGCTCGGCCGGTGGCTCACGCCACCCGCGACCGTCCCGCCCGCCTCACCGCCGACGGGGGATCACCAGCCGTAGGGTCCGCCCGTCCGCAAGGCCGACCGAGACCTCCTGCATCGCGGGGAACTGCCCGATCACGGCGCGGGCGTGGTCGGCGCGTGACACCGCAAACCCGCCGATCGACACGACGACGTCGCCGTCCACCAGCCCCGCCTGCGCCGCCGCACTCCCCACATCGATCCGCGTCGCACGGACGCCAGGACCCCACGTCGTCACGCCAGCGTCGTCGACCACCGCGATGTCTTCCCAGCGGCCCACACCGATCTCGCCGCGGTCCACGGCCAGCCAATCCGGCACCGAGAGCGCGCAGTTCGGTGACCCGTTGAGGTCACGGCAAGCGTACAGATTGACCGCACCCGCCGTCGGGGCCGCCGCTTCCAGCCAGAGCTGACCGGCGCTCGCGGGTCCCACACGCAACGCCGGGCTGGTGGGGGGCACGAAGGGACACCCTGGCGCCTCACACGCCAACCGCGTCGGGGGTGGCGGCCAAGCCACGTGGAGGCGGGCGAGTGGCGGACGAAGCTCCAGCGGCACGGCCTGACAACGCGGCGACGCCTCGGGCGCCTCGCACGCGTAGAGCACGTCGGCGTCGCCCCCAGCGCTGAGCACCACCCAAGCGCGCTGGGTCTGCGCATCCACGTGCAGCACCTGAATCCGGGCGCCCACAGCCCACGCCTCAAAGAACACCTGCTGACAGCGCGCTGCGACCGACACGTCCGCGCAGCCCCACAACGCATCCCCGCGCCGTGTGAGATGGTGAGCGATCCAGCCGCCTCCGCCGTCATCGACGGCAAAGACCTCAAAATCGCCGGACGGTGGCGACGTCCCACCACCGGCCCAAGCGACCGCGACCGCGGCGACCGCCAGGCCGATCACGTGCCGGGCTCGATCTCGTAGCGGATGACGACGGTCGAACCACGCGGCGGGATGGCCGAGCCATGGAACGTGACCGTGAAGAACTCCGCATCGTAGGTGTACCCGTCGAACTCGCTGACGGGAACCGCTGCGCCGTCGACCGAGACCTCGAGGGTGCCGTCGCGTGCGCCGTGCTCCAACTGGAACGTGGTCAGGACGCCCGACGCGTTGAGGCCGAGCTCTCCGAGGATGCTCGACCAGTCGCTCTCGCAGATGCTGGAGACCAGGCCGCCGAGGTAGTTCGCGACCTCGATGTACCGACGCCCCGGCACGCTGGTCTCGTCGCAGATGCCCGTCGCTTCCTCAGGGCCCACGATCGCGCTGAACTTGACCTTGCTCGCATCCGTCTTCAGGTCGCGGAACGCCGTAACGAACTCGGAGACGGGCGTGAGCTTCTCGGGTTGGGTGTAGCAAGCTTCGGATTCCTGAACACCGAGGGCACCGTTGTCGGAGCAGTCCTCTTCGTCGCTCACCACGATCACCAGCAGGTTGGCCGAAGGCCGCAGGAACCCTGCGTTCGGAGCCCCGGCTTGGGTCATCGCCGGCGACAGCGCATACGCCGCGGCCTCGAGCCCCTTCTCCTTGCCCGAGCCGTTGATGCCGATCTGCGCACGGTCGGCGAACGTCTGGACGTAGTTCGGATCGCTGCGGTCGATGAACCCGTCGACGAGCTGGCCTCGCGTGAGATCTTCGTAGTCGAAGTCGGTGGTCACGACGCCGATGTGGAAGTCCGAGTTGCTGTCCTCGAGCGCCGTCGCAAACGACGTAAAGCCCGACGCAAGCAACGACTGCTCCAACTCCATCGAGTTCGAGTTGTCGACGACCCAGAGGATGTCGACCTCATCGGTCGAAGCCTGCTGAAACTCTTCCGTGTTGGTCTTGTAGTCGAAGCCAGAGATCTGCGGGCCGCACGCCGAAAGCGCAACGAGCAGCGGAACGAGGGGACGCATGGGTGCCTCCGATGGCGACACCATGCCCCCAGACCACGGGGTTCGTCAACCGCGCGCGGCGGATGCGGGGAATTCTTTGCGGCTGGGGAGGGCCCCTAAGCCTGCGATGACTTGATCGATTTCGTCTAATCGGTGATACGATTTAGATACATCAGGATGTACGAGGACTCATGCTGGCACTACTATTTGCGTTACACCATGCTTTTTCTGCGGAGGACAGCACGGCTGTGCTTGAGTTTCGCTGCAAACTCGACCGCGACCGAGGCTGGTTCAGCCGGGGCCTCATCTCGATGACCGACGACGCGCTGGTCGTCGAGACACGGCGCGTGTTCTCGGTGGAGACCTTCGGCATCGAATACAGCCGCATTCACGCCGACTTCCATTCGATCACGCGCGTCTTCAAGACGTCGCTTCGCATCGGAGAACTCGACGGCGAACCTCTCGTGTTCCTGTGCCCGAAGTCGGAAGGGAAACGTTTCACCGATGCCATGAAGGCGAAACTCCTGAAGCGCAAACGCGTGCGAGACATCGATGTTCCGCCGCGCGAGCGGAAGCGGACCTTGACCCTGAGCGTGAGTGATGACGCCTGATGTGGCGCGATGCTCCGCTCAACGCCGCGCGGTGCGTCTTCGTCGCGTGTTGGATCGCTGACGCCCTCGCCGACCAAGCGCCCTACCCTCCATCGGCGAGTTGGCGCGCATCCCACGTGGGCTGCGAGTGGTT
>JBJONI010000024.1:0-5154 GCA_046051915.1 Pseudomonadota bacterium | reverse complement strand
ACGCCCGGCGGCCTCGATTTGTGGAAGCTCAAGCGCTGGGACGCGATGTTCGGCACGACCGACCGAGACGCCGCCGAGGCCCGCGCCCGTGCCGAGGGGTTTGAGGTCACGTGGCACGAGCGCGGCACCATGCGTCTTACCGGCCAACAGCCCGCTTTTCGCCTCCATCCCGTGACGGGGGAGACGGTGTGGTTCAACCACGTGCAGGTGTTTCATGCGGCGGCTGCCGCGGTGGAGTACGCCCGCATCGCCCGCCTTCGACCCGACCTGCGCCACAGGGCGGTTGCGCTGTTCGGTCGTGTGCTTACCGCCTTTCGCCGCGTTGCAACGCCACCTCAAGCGCTGGGCATGCACGCCACCTTTGGTGACGGCGGCGAGATTCCCGACGCGTACGTCGAGCACCTCGCCGACGTGATCTGGCGCAACCTGTATGTGCGCCCGTGGCAACGCGGCGACGTGGTCGTGGTCGACAACGCAAGCGTCAGCCACGGCCGCCTGCCCTACAGCGGCCCCCGCACCGTGGTGGTGGCCTGGGCGTAACGAGACCGCGGAGCCGGTTGACCATCACGGCGAAGACAAAGGTGGAAGCCGTACTGCGGCGCGTCAGAGCCGCGAAGAGCGCGACGCACGCGGTCCCTCCCTCGCCGCCCGGGTCGGCGTGACCCTAAGAGGCAACGTCCGGGGCGATCACCGCAAGCGACGTTCGCCCGAGGTGCGCCCTCGATGGCCTCGTGCTCGCCGTCCGCTCGTTCTCGGTTCCAGCGCTCGCTGCCACCGAGGGCCGGCAGCGCCTGCCAGCCTCGAGACGATGCGGTGGGTGGGCACGCCCAGCCACGCGCACGGCCCAAAACCAACAAGCCCCTCGGGACTTGGGGTTCCCGAGGGGCTTTGAAGAATGGTCGGGGCGACACGATTTGAACGTGCGACCCCCAGCACCCCAAGCTGGTGCGCTACCAGGCTGCGCTACGCCCCGACGGACGCCCCTTATCGAACCCACCCCGTGCGGTCAAGGCGGAAGGAGTTGGGGGTGGCTACTCTCCAGCCCCGGTGAGCGTATCGATCACCTCACCGAGCGTGAGGTCGCCGGGGTCGGTCATCTCCCACAGAAGGAACGTCAACGTGTCCACGCGCTCCTCGCCGGGGTTGCCGAGGCTGGTCACGGACAGAACCCATCGCCCGAGCTCCGCAGAGTCCTGCTCGAAGCCGAACACGTGCGTGCCGCGCTCCGACGCCACCTCGACCTCCGCGCGCTGCACGCGGTCCTCCCACGCCGAATCGACCGTCAAGACGAGCTCATGCGCGGTGCCCACCGGCCCAGACGTCGGCTCCACCCACACCGAACCAACCAGCACGGTGCCCGTGGAGCTGTGAAGGTCGACACCGGCGCCCGGACCGAGCGCGGCGTCCGCCGTGACCTCCACGTCGATCCCGTCCTCGTCCGCGTTGAATTGGACCCACGTCGGGTCTTGGTCGCAGCCGGCGAGCACCACCGCACCCAACCCGGCGAAAGACTTGCGCACGTCGCCCTCCCCGCCCAACCCTAGCCCCAAAAACGACGCGCGGCCCGTCGCAGACTTTCGTCGACGACGGGCCGCTCCCCCGAGGGGTGCCGCCCCGAAGGGACGGGACTCAGCCCAGCGCGGCCTTGGCCTGCGCGACGATCGCGGCGAAGGTGCTCGCTTCGCGAACCGCGAGGTCGGCGAGCATCTTGCGGTTGATCGAGATCCCCGCCTTCTTCAGGCCGAAGATCAACTTGCTGTACGACAGACCGTTGATCCGGGCCGCCGCGTTGATGCGCTGGGTCCACAGGCGGCGGAACGCCCGCTTGCGCTGCTTACGACCGATGAACATGTTCCGGTCGGCGTGCATCGCGGCTTCGTGCGCCTGACGGAGACGACGACGACCGACGAAGAAGCCCTTGACGCGCTCCCGCAACTTGCGGATTCGCGTACGACGAATTTGAGCGCGCTTGACGCGTGCCATGGTTCACTCCTTAGAAGCCGCTTCCCGAGACGAGCTGGTGGCGGCGGTGTTGATGGCCAAATCGGCCGATAGCCAAGGACGAAAGAAACCGCGAGACGCGGGATCAGTTCGCGCAGAGCATGAGGCGAACGTGACGGGCATCCTGCTCTTGCAGGCGGCCCGACGCGCGCGACGCACGCTTCGTGTCCTTGGACTTGCACTCAAGGCAATGACGCTTGTTGGCGCGCTTGAACTTGACCTTACCGTTGCGATTCACAGAGAACCGCTTGGCGGCCGCGCGACGCGTCTTCATCTTTCCGGACATGGGTGCTCCAGACAAGCCCCTACGCCGTAACCCCAAAGGGTCGCGGCGTCGAGGCAGAAAGCAGGTGGATCAGGCTTCGTCGGCCTCGGCGACGGCCTCTTCCGAGGCGTCGTCGCCCTCCTCCTCTTCGGAGGTGTCATCCTCTTCCTCGGAGGTGTCGTCGTCCTCGTCGGAGGTGTCGTCCGTGAGGTCGTCGAGGTCCTCGTCGTCCTCCTCCGGCTCGTCGCCCTCGTCACGGCCCTCGCGGCGAATCTCGCGCGGCGGCTTGGGCACCTTCTTGCGGGTGGTGGCGAGGATCATGAACATCGCCTTGCCTTCCATGCGCGGCGTCATCTCGACCGTGCACAGGTCCTTGCAGGCCTCGAAGAACTCAAGACACTGCTCCTCACCGATCTCGCGGTGGGCCATCTCGCGGCCACGGAATCGAACGGTGACCTTGACCTTGTTGCCTTCCTCAAGGAACCGGCGGGCATGGCGGACCTTGAAGTCCATGTCGTGCTCGTCCGTCTTGGGACGGAGCTTGACTTCCTTGAGTTGGACGAGGACTTGGTTGCGCCGCGCCTGCGTCTCCTTCTTCTTCTTCTCGTACTTCATCTTGCCGAAGTCCGCGATACGGCAGACCGGGGGGTACGCGTTGGGCGAGACCTCCACCAGGTCGAGGCCGCGCTCCTGGGCGATCCGTAGCGCGTCTTCCGTGAGGAACTCCCCGAGCTTGCCACCGTTCTCGTCGATCACGAGGACGCGCGGAACGCGAATGCGCCGGTTGACGCGGAGTTCGGACGACGATGCCGCCTCACGGTCGCCAGGACCGGGGCCGGACATCTGCTTCAAAGGACGCTTAGGACGAGGCAATCGGACTCCTGGGACGCGGAACGAAGCGTCCCCACGCGCGCGAGGCGCATGGGGACAGGTGGGCTAGCCGATGTGGGCTGCGTTGTCGACGCGCCGGATCACGGCGCGGTGGTGGAGACGCCAGCGGCCTGCGCGAGCTTCTCAAGGTTGTCGACGCCGTCTCCGAGGACGATGCCGCTGAAGAACACGTCGAGGCTCCCGTTACGGCCGTCCACCCACGTCGTCAGCAAGCGATCGCCCAAGATCACCGGACGGTGATCGACGGTGAACGACTGCCCCTCGAGCGCGCTGGTGACGAGCATGTCGTCCTCGGTCCAACCATCGTCCTCGACGTCACCCTCGGCGCCGGGGGTGTTGTTGTAGAACAGGTCGTTGTACGTGACGTCCGCGTTCCGGTAGTCGGACCACACCGCGGCGAACTTGCCGTCGGTGTACGCCAGACGCGGGAACGTGCTGTTTGCCGTGCCGATCTGGTCGCGATCGATGCGGACCTCGTCCGAGCCATCGGGGAACGCGCCCGCGGTGGCGATTCGGTAGTAGACGTCGTAGGCGAACTCGCGGTTGTCCTGCCAGACGATGTGCGCCTGATCCCCAAGCACCACGAGCTCGGGGTTGAGGCTCTCCGAGAACCCAGGCGTATCGCCAGAATCCACGCGCTCTGCGGCGTCCAGCCACGTCGTGCCGCCGTCGCCGCTGTAGTTCATGTAGACGTCGCGCTTCTCACCACCGCGGTCGTCGTGCCAGACGACGTAGGCCGCCGTGTCGCTCACGCCGAGCCGCGGCGAGAAGCTGTAGTGGGACCCGCGCTCATCGCCGGTATCAACGCGCTTCTTGGGGTCGAACGCCTCGCCCCCGCTGTTGGAGACCGCGGCGAAGATGTCCTGCTTGCCGTTGCGGGTGCTCTCCCAGACCACCCAGATCCGACCGGTGGGGTCAACTTGGACCTGCGGGTTGCCGTTCCAGCTCGACCCTGCGACATCATCGCCCTCGCCGTCCGCGTTGCCCGCCCCGATCAGCACCGGGGGTTGGAACTTGCGGCCGCCGTTGATCGACGTCGACATGTAGATGTCGGGCGCGCCGTTGACCTGATCGTACCAGACGACGTGAACGCGGCCTTCGAACAACGCGAGCTTCGGACCGAGCGAGATCGCGTAACCCTCAGGGTCGGCGTCGATCGCGGTGTCTTCACCCTGCCACGTCTCGCCGGCGTCGGTGGAGTAGTTCAGGTAGATGTTCTGGTAGTTCGTCTCGCCGTCACGGGTGTCCTCCCACGCCACGAACACGCGGTCGCCAGCGCACGCCATCGTGACGCCCGACGCATCACCGGGGCCTTGCTTGACCTGCACCGGGTTGCCCCACGTCAGGCCGCCGTCGAGCGACTTGTTGAACCACACGTCGACGAAGCCGTCGGGTTGCGGCTCGTCGCGCACCAAGACGAGCTCACCCGCCTCGTCGAGCAGGTACTTCTTCTCGTACCAAACCACGTAGACGGTCTGGTCCTTGCCGACGCAGATCTGCGGTTCGAAGCTGTCGAACTTGTCGGGCTTCCAGTTCTCGTCGAAGTTCTTGTAGTCGACCCCACCGCCATCGATCTCCGTATCGAAGTTGAGCTTGCTCAAATCGATCGCCGTCGGCCCTTGCGGACCACACGCGACGAGCGCGAGTCCAGCAACCCCAAGGCGCGCACCGCGCAGCCCCAAGCCCGTCACCGACCGAAACTTCGACGCCACCATGTGTCACACTCCCACGACAGACCGCATCATAGACCATGACGACGCCGCGCGCCAGCCTTGACGTCACGGACCTACGGGGTAAGGGGCCGCGCCATCCTTTTCCCGGAGCGACCGCCGTGTACGACAAGGCCCTCCTCGGCAACCGCTACACCTGCTTCCAGTGCGGGACCAAGTTCTACGACCTCCAACGCCCGGAGCCGCTGTGCCCCGAGTGCAACGCGGACCAGCGCGAAGCGCCCGTCCGTGACATCAAGGCGCTGCTCGCCGGCCGTCGCAACCGCG
>JBJONI010000023.1:0-3255 GCA_046051915.1 Pseudomonadota bacterium | reverse complement strand
CCGCGAGCTCCGCGACATGTACCTGCGCGGCATCGCGTTCCACCACGCAGGCCTCCACGTGCACCTCAAGGCCCTCGTCGAGGAATTGTACGAGGAACGGCTCGTCAAGCTGTTGTTCTGTACCTCCACGTTCGCCCTGGGCATCAACATGCCGGCCCGAACCGTCGTGTTCCATGGCCTGGAGAAGTTCGACGGCGAAGACGTCAAGCCCCTCCCCACCCGCGGGTTCATGCAGAAGGCCGGACGTGCCGGCCGCCGTGGGCTCGACGAGGTCGGACACGTCGTTCTGCGCATGGACCCGGACGAGTACACGGCCCTCAAGCCGGTCATCCTGCGGTACCGCAAGCAGGTGTACGAGCCCGTTCGCTCTAGCTTCAACCTGTCGTTCAACTCGATCGTGAACCTGCTCGAGCGCCACGGCATCGACGCGATCCGCACGATTGTCGACCGGTCGTTCCTCGCGTGGCAGCTCCGCCACGACGCAGAGCGCCAGTTGGGCCGCGCCGCGGCCCTCGAACGCGGGCTCGACGGAGACCCGCCGACAAAGACGGACCTCAAGGAGGCACGCCGGCTGCGTGTCCGCGCCGCGGCCGCCGAGGACGCCACCTGGCTCCAGTTCCTCGAACGGCGCAACTACCTACGCGACATCGGCTACCTCGGCCCTGATGACGTCTTCCGGGCGGGAAGCAAGATCCTCGCGCACTTGCAGATCGCGGAGATCCTCATGACCGAGTTCGTCCTCAGTGGCGAACTCGAGGGCCTCGACCATGCGACGCTCTTCGGCGTGCTGTGCGGCGTGTGCGGCGATCTGCCGCGCGCAGCATCGTTCGACGCACCGATCGCCCGAAAGACCCGTGAACTGCTGACGCGACTCGGCACGATCCGGATGAGCAAGATCGTCACCGACGCCGAACGTTTGACGAAGCAACCCTACTTGTGGTCGCCGGAGCTGGTCGCGCTCGGTCAGATGTGGGCCGAGGGCAAATCGCTGGAATCGATCATGTCGATGCTGCACGCGCAGACCGATCTGTCAGGCACGATCGTCTCGCACCTTCGCCGCGCCAAGGACCTCGCTGGCCAGCTCGCCAACGCGTACCACGACATCCCCGACCGCAAACGCCAGCTCCTTGACATCGTGCGGCTGGTCAGCCGTGACGAGGTCGAAGTGATCGACTGACCCCAAAACGACGGTCGCCCCGCAATCCTAGACGGACTGCGGGGCGAACAACAACCGACGCTCAGGGCGCGAAGTTGTCGTAGATGTACCGAACGACGTCCGCGATCTCCTGCTCCGAGAGCTGACCGTCGAACGAGGGCATGCCCTCGTCGGTGCCGTTGACGATCGCGTCGGCGGCTTCCTGCTTGGAGAGCGGCGGCAACAAATCGGCGAACGAAGGCGCCGTCGTCCCCGATCCGTCGGCAGCGTGGCAGAAAACACAGTTGTCGCCGAAGACGTTCTCGCCCGAAGCCGCATCGCCCGTCAGACCGAACGCGTCGGCGTCCGCCGCCGTCGTGTCGGTGGTGTCCGAGGTGTCCGTCGAGGTGTCCGTCGAGGTGTCGGACGGATCGGTGTCGTCCCCGCCCCCGCAAGCCACCGTGAACGCCATCGCCGTCATCCAAAGCACGTGTCGCATCGACACCTCCTGTCCCCTTATGCCACGCGACGGCTGCGCTGTCGCGCGCGCGGTCGTCAATCTGCCGACAGGACCGAAGACACGAGAACCTCGACCGGTACGTGCTCATCGTCGGCAGCCAGCAAAGCCGCCTCCACCGCAGCGGCGTGCGATGGGTCACGGAGGAACAGCGACCACACGCCATCGCGAACGCCCGCAGCGACACGGTCGCGACGTTGCGCACGCCGCACCACCCCCCAAGCACCCGTCGTCTCCAAATGGGCGCGATGGGTCCGGAGAGCCTCGATCAATTCGCTGATCCCCTTGTTCGCCAGGGCCGAGCCACACAGCACGGGCACCTGCCATCCGGGCTGCCGCGGACGGTGCAGCTGGAGGGCAGCGAGCCATTGCCGCTGCGCGAGGTGCGCCAAAGACTCGGTCGCCCCGTCGGCCTTGTTCACCCAAAGGACGTCCGTGCCCTCGACGATGCCTCGCTTCATGCCCTGAAGCTCATCGCCGCTCCCCGGCAGCGCGAGGAGCAGCAGCGTGTCGACGGCATGAAGCACCTCGACCTCGGACTGCCCCACCCCGACCGTCTCCACCAACACCCAGTCGAAGCCCACGGCCTCCAAGACCTCGACCACGTCTGCGGTGCGCGCATGCACACCTCCAAGGGTCGATCCGCTGGCCGTGGGCCGCACAAAGGCCGACGGCCACTGGGAAAGTCGGGTCATCCGAGCCTGGTCGCCGAGCAGCGCCCCGCCCGTCCGCCGGCTCGACGGGTCGACCGCGAGCACCGCAACGCGTTGCCCAGCCTGGCACAGCGCCACACCCAGCGCCTCGATCAGGGTGCTCTTACCCGCACCAGGCGGCCCCGAGACGCCGACCCGATGCGCCACGCTGCCACCCCGCAGTCGCTGCGCCACCTCAGCCGCAACACGGCGGTCCTGCGGACGCCGCGACTCGACCAGGGTCACCAGCCGCGCGAGCGCAGCGCGCTGCCCCTCTGTGACCCGAAGCGCGAGGTCCTTGGCGTCCACGGCGCCTCCCTCGACCGTCGTAGCGCCTCCAACGGCCGCGGACCACCGCCGGCTTGAGGTCCCTGTGGGGCGATAGCGGCGCCTGAACCGTTGGGCGCAAAAAGCGGAGAACCCCTGAGAGCATCGAAACGCTCATCAGGGGTTCAATAGAATGGCCGGCGTGACCTTCTCTCCCACAGGGTCACCCCTGCAGTACCATCGGCGTGCTGAAGCTTAGCTTCCGAGTTCGGAATGGGATCGGGCGGGTCCTTCGCACTATCAACACCGACCAAAGTCGAGCGACGAGCGTGTACGGGTAAATCCAAGCCAAGACGTTGCTCGCTCGCGCGAGCCAGGAGTGTTCGGTCACAAGCCGAACGGTAAATTAGTACGCGTACGCTGAACGAGTTGCCCCGCTTGTACGCCGCGCCTATCAACCGGGTAGTCTTCCCGGTCCCTTCAGGGAGAGCTCATCTTGAGGGGGGCTTCCCGCTTAGATGCATTCAGCGGTTATCCCGTCCGCACGTGGCTACCCGGCAGTGCCGCTGGCGCGACAACCGGAACACCAGAGGTGCGTCCATCCCGGTCCTCTCGTACTAAGGACAGCTCCTCTCAACTCTCCT
>JBJONI010000022.1:0-6523 GCA_046051915.1 Pseudomonadota bacterium | reverse complement strand
CTCGATGGATGGGGCCGGTGGCGCTGGAGCCGGCGATCGAGATCGTCAGCGTCCACGGTTCGAGCGAATCCGAGGACGCTTGGGGACGCATCTACGGGTGGACGCCGGGCGCGACCGCCCGCGAGCTGCTGGTGCGCCACGGGCCGCGCGGGTTCCTTGGCAGCGGTGATGGGCATGATGGCCATCCGGGCTTGGCCCACCTCGCGGGGGGATCGGGCGGGTTGACCGGGGTTTGGACGGACGCCCGCGACCGCGCCGGGCTGGCGGCGGCCCTTCGCGCGCGTCGGACGTTTGCGACGAACGGCCCGAGGTTCCTGCTTCGGATGCGCGTCGGAGACGCCGAGTCCGGTGGGGAGGTCGCGCCGGGTGACACGGTGGTCGAAGCCCGCGTGGTCGCTTCACGCCGCGTGGAGCGCGTCGAATTGGTCCGCGTCAGCGCCTCCGAATCGCGAACCGGCGTGGTGGAGCAGCGGTTCCCGACCGCCTCGGTCACGCGGGAAGTGTTCGAAGCGGTGTCGTTGGAACCAGGCGAGATGGTCTACGTGCGCGCCCGCCTGGAGGACGGTGGCTTTGGCATTGCGAGCCCCGTGGTGGCGACCGAACGCCCGGGCTCTGCGGTTCAGTAGCTGTAGGGGGCGACGCCGGGCGCTTCCCACGAGAACGTCGACGTCGCCGCGTCCCATTGCGCGAGGGCGACCGGCTGCCAAGCGGCGGCCGAGGTGCTGTACGACAACGCCACCCGGGTGACACCGTAGGGCGGCAGGTTGTACGTCGCCTCATACGCGATGCTCGTCGTGAGGACCCCAAAGCTCGGCACGTCGAGGCCGAGGATGCGCAAGCAGTCGCCGGTGCTAGGAATCTCGACGAACGGCCCGTTCGTGACTTGGAAAGCGAACTCACAGCCGGCGCATGCGGGCAGACTGCCTCGCGTCGTGCCGGTCACGGGCGACGTGTACACGCAGGCATCGAGGCCAGGGGTCGCCGCGCTCCAAGCGTCGGTCCGCACCCCTTGGTAGCCGCCGGCCGGGGTCACGACCGCTTGCTCGACGCGGGTCAGCGTGGTCGAGCCGTTTCCCGTTGGGGTGAGCGCGTCCGAGCGCGGGTTGAACCGGACGACGACGTTCGACGTCGCGGCGCCAGAGCCGGTCTGTGCGGCTTGGAAGGCCAACGTGGTGTCGTCCGGGTTCGCCGGAACTTGCACCGAGAACGTCGCGACGCCGGCGCTGTTGGCGGTCACTTGGCGCAGCAGTTGGGGCTGGCGGACGTCGAGGCACAGGCCGCCGAGCGCCGGCAGACACGCCGCCCCGGTTTGCACGGCGTTGCCGCGCACGAACACCACGGGCGTGTTGGGTGCCGCACCGCTCGCGCTGAACGAGATCGTCGTCCCGGGCTGCAGGATGCCGTTGACCGACAACGTCAGGCCTTGGGCACCCGGCGGCGGCGCCTGATCGTCGATCCAAGCGGTCGCTACGTCGGGGGTCTCGGCGCACCCGGCGACCAGCGGCAGGACGAAGAGGGCGGTGCGACGCATCGAAGGCTCCCGGGCAGTTCGGGAGGAGTCTACCGCAACCCGCGTCGTCCTGCGACGGGCGATCGTCAGTAGCTGTAGGTCGTGGGGATCAGGCCGCCCCAGGCGAACGTGCCGTTGCTGAACTGCGCGGTGGTGATCGGCACCCAAGCGGCGCTCGTGGTGCTGTACGTCATCGCGTAGTTGCCGCTCGGGTAACCGACCGGGGTGTAGTTGCGTGCGAAGCCGATGCCGTACCCGAACGGCTGGATGGTCGCCGGGTCGAGACCGAAGATCGAGCCGCAGTCGCCGTAGTCGGAGACGTCGCCGAAGTTGCTGATCGTCACGTCGTACGCGAACAGGCAAGCCGGGCACGGCGGTGAGGTGACGAGCCCCGTTCCGATCTCGCTGCCCAGAATCGTGCATGCGTCGATGCCGGGCGCTTGCACGGCGTTGAAGGTCTCTTGGTGGACGCCCTGAAAGCCCGTGCCCGCCGCAACGTTCGCGACCTCAACGAGCGTGACGTTGTACGAGCCGAGGCCGGTGGGCGCCGCGAGCGTCGACCACGGGTTGTAGCGGTGCACGACGTTCGAGGTCGCCGGCGTGGCGCCCCCCTGCGCTGCTTGGAAGTTGTGGGTCGCGCCATCGGCGAGGATCGAGGGGACGTTGATGCTAAAGGTGGCCGTGCCCGAAGCGTTGGCGGTCGCCGTGCGCAGCACCACGGGGTTGAGGATGTCGACGCACAGGCCGCCGAGCTGCGACGGGCAGGCGGCCGACGTCTGCTCCGTGGCGCCGCGGATCAACACGACCGGCTGGTTCGGAGCGGCGCCGGTCACCTGGAACTGCAGGGTGCTGTTGCCGTCGAGGGTCCCGTTGGCGTTGAGGACGAGACCGCCCGTTCCTGGCACAGGGGCAGCGCCGACGGGGAGAGGCTCGGGCGCAGCCGCGTCACAGGCGACAAGGAACAGGGGCAGGGCGAGCGTACGCATGGAGACCTCCGGAGCCGTGCGAAGAACACGTGGGTCAGGCGTCGTCAACGCTTGGGCGCTGTGGCGCAATGGGACGCTCCGTCCCTTGGCGATCCCACGCTTCGGGCGTACTCGGTGATCGAGAGGTCCCGATGGTCGCCTTCCGAAGCGTGGTTGCACGTGCAGCGCTGTGGGCAGGTCTCGCGGTGACGCTGCGCGCGCGTGCGGACGCGGCGGAAGCCGTCGCCGTGGGCGGGGCGTCGACCGCGGCTCGCGAGGGCGTCCCCGTGGTGGAGGTCGTGGACGACCCGTTCGCCCGATGGCGGGGGACCCGTTGGTCCCTTCAGACGCAGATCGGGTTTCCCTGGCCGGTCGTGCTCCTCGCCGAGCAAACCCAGGAACTTCAGGTTGTCGCCCTCGATGTGCGTCTCGTGACCCACTGCGACGTCGTGGCCTCGCTCGCCCCCAAGGTCAAGGAGGTCGTCTGCGCGATGGAGGCGGCGTCGGTGATCGCGGCACCGTGGCGCGATGTGGCGGATGCGTACGCCGACGTCGCCGCAGAGACCGGCAGGAGCCTCGCGCGGGCGAAGGTGCTCCTCCAGGTCCACGCGAACGGGCGTGTTTTGAACGTCGGCCTGCTCGACGAGGCGCAGACGAACCGGCGGGTCAACGTCCGCAACGAGAACCTCAGGCAGATCGTGTCGCGGGCCTTTGCCGGGTTCGACCTTCAGCGTCCCGACGCGATGTTGCCGGGGGCGGTGTGGGCGGAGCGACAGAGCCGGCTGTTTGACCTTCCCTCGTTCCGCTACGTCGCGCTGAATGGCTTGGTGGGCGCGAGCGCGGAGGAATCGCTCGACGATCGAACGGCCGCGGCCAATCCGGGGGCCGGTGCGTCGCCGCGGGCTCCGGGCGCGATCGATGTCTCGCCTGCACCGGGTCACGCCCTGACGACGGGCACGGCGCAGTCGCCGATCGCTCGTCTTCAGGCCCCCACGTCGGCGGGTCACAGCACGCTCGTCCACGAGGTGCGCGAGGACGTCGGCGGGCGGTGGGTGGTGGGCGAGGGGTCCGGCTACGTCGATCTCGGGGCGGAGATGGCGCTCGGCTACGCCGGCACGTGTGACGATGTCGCCGTGTTCGACCGCGGACTCGGCTACCTCACGGAGCGTCGCTGGGTCGTCGATCTTGCCCCCACGGCGGGCAATCCCTTGGCGGACGGTGTCGCTGGCTGGACCGCTTGGCAGATCGGCAGTTTGGCTTGGCTCGGCGACGGGGCGCAGCCCACGCTGCCGGCGAGCGGCTTGGCGGCCTGGCCCGGCGCGGGTCGCGATGCGTCTGCCAGCGCGAGGCGTCCGTGGCCGCGGCTCGACGCCGCGCGCTGAGCGACGACGGGCTCAGCTCGTCGCTGCGACACGCGCGCGCTTGTCGAGTTCCCGTTGGATCGCGTCGAGGATCGTCTTGCGGTTCTTCACCGAGGACTCGTGGTGGCGGACGCGCAGGAGGTCGGCGTGCGAGAGCGCGTGCAGCGTCTTGAGGACGTCGCGCACCGCCAGGTCGTCGTAGCCGGCCACGGAGGGCGTCGTGGCCGCGGTCGTCCAGCGGTCGAGGAAGGCGCGGGCCGGTCCCTCCAGGGGCGCGAGGACGGGCGCGAGGCGCGGGGTCGCGGACGCTTGGTCGAGCAGCGTGCGGCTGGCGTCGAGCGCTTTGAGCGACAGGTCGAAGAGACGCGCTTCGCCGTCGGTGCGCAGCGTGTAGGCCCGACCTTGGACCCAGCGGCGGGCGTCGTCGCGGCGCTCACGGAGGGACGCGGTGGTGGCGGCCACGTCGGCCACCCCGGGGAGCTGAGCCACCGCGGTGGCGATCCGTGCGCCTTGGGCGGCGACGGCGTTGGGGACGAGGTTCTGGACGTTGCGGACGTCGGAAAGGAGCTTATCGAGCATGACGCCTCCGGGAAGGCGTGGCATCTACGCGCGGGTCTGGTCGCTGTCAAGCCTCGAAAGCGGATCGTTCGCCGATCCGCTCGAAAGGCTGCCCCGCGGTGGGCCCGCCGAGCCAAAATAAACCAGTTTCGATGCGTTGAAGCAGGGCCTGCCGGAAATCCGATAAGCCCCAGCGGAACATCAGAAAACGGCGTTTGAGTTATTCTTCTTGGGCGGCGTGGCGCTCGAATCCAAAGCCGCCTTCGGTGGCGGTGACGTGTACGCGGTCGCCCGCAGCGTAGCCCCCGCCGAGCAGGGACTTCGACAAAGGGTTCATCAGCGCCGCGGTGATCACGCGCTTGAGGGGTCGGGCGCCCATCGCGGGGTCGTAGCCGAGGTCGCAGAGCTTGTCGGCCGCGTCGGGCGACACGTCGAGCGTCAACTCCCGCGCGTCGAGCAGCTTTTGCAGCCGGCGGAGTTGGATGTCGAGGATGCGTCCCATGTCGTCCCGTTGCAGCGGCCGGAAGATGATCTTGTCGTCGATCCGGTTGATGAACTCAGGGCGGAACTTGCTGAACAGCGCCTCATTCACCGCCCGCTCGGCGGCCGCGGCATCGGCGCCTGCGGCGAAGATGCGGTCGGAACCAACGTTGCTGGTCATGATGATCACGGTGTTCTTGAAGTCGACGACGCGGCCCTTGCTGTCGGTGAGGCGGCCGTCGTCGAGGACCTGCAGCAGCAGGTTGAACACATCGCCGTGGGCCTTTTCGATCTCGTCAAACAGGATGACCGCGTACGGCCGCCGGCGCACGGCCTCCGTCAACTGCCCGCCCTCGTCGTACCCGACGTAGCCGGGAGGTGCCCCGATCAGCCGTGCGACCGCGTGCTTCTCCATGTACTCGGACATGTCGATGCGAACCATCGCGAGCTCGTCGTCGAACAGGAACTCCGCGAGCGCTTTCGCGAGCTCGGTCTTACCCACGCCGGTCGGACCGAGGAACAGGAAGCTCCCGATCGGCCGGTTGGGATCTTGCAGACCGGACCGCGAGCGGCGCACCGCGTCGGACACGGCGACGACTGCGTTGTCCTGCCCGACGACGCGTTGATGGAGCAGGTCCTCCATCTTGAGCAGCTTCTGCTGCTCGCTCTCGCGGAGCTTGTTCACCGGGATGCCCGTCCATCGGCTGACAACCCCGGCGATGTCGTCCTCGGTGACCTCCTCGCGCAGGATGGCCCCATCCTTTTGGATGCGCGCCAATTCCTCGGTCTTGGCCTGAAGCTCGGCTTTGAGCTGCGGAATTTCACCGTACATGATGCGCGCGGCTTCCTCGAATCGGCCCTCTCGCTGCGACCGCTCACCGTCGAACGTGCGCGCGTCGATGCGGTCACGCAGGGCGCTGATCTCTTCGATCCTGGACTTCTCTGCCAGCCACTTCGCGCTCATCCCCTCGAGCTCCTCCCGAAGCTCTGCGATGGCGCGGTCCATCTCGGCGACGCGCGCCTGTGCGATCTCGTCTTTGTCGCGCTTGAGCGAAGCCTTCTCAACTTCCATACCGGCGATTTTGCGCTCGAGAATGTCGATTTCGACGGGCTTGCTCTCGATCTCCATCTTGATCCGACTCGCGGCTTCGTCCATCAGGTCGATCGCCTTGTCGGGGAGCTGCCGACCGCTGATGTAGCGGTCGGAGAGCGTCGCGGCGGCGACCACGGCGTCGTCGGTGATGTGCAGCCCGTGGTGGGCTTCGTACTTCTCTTTGATGCCACGCAGGATGGCGATCGTGGCCTCGACCGACGGCTCACCGACGAAGACGGGTTGGAAACGGCGTTCGAGCGCCTTGTCCTTCTCCAGGTGCTTCTGGTATTCGTCGAGGGTGGTCGCGCCCAGAACGCGCATCGTCCCTCGCGCAAGGGCGGGCTTGAGCATGTTGCCGGCGTCGGGGCTTCCCTCCGTCTTGCCAGCGCCGACGATCGTGTGGATCTCGTCGATGAAGCAGATGATCTGCCCCTCGGACTGCTCAAGCTCACGGATCACCGCCTTGAGCCGCTCCTCGAACTCGCCGCGGAACTTGGCGCCTGCGAGCATCCCAGCCATGTCGAGCTCGAGCACCCGCTTGTCCCGCAGCGACTCG
>JBJONI010000021.1:0-3055 GCA_046051915.1 Pseudomonadota bacterium | reverse complement strand
ACGTGCTGGTCCTCGACCAACGCAAGCGTCCGGTCACGGCCCGATCGCCGGGACAAGCGGCGTGGGTCGAGATCATGCGGACGCACGCGATGGCGTTCGGCGTTGGTCCGGCGGGCACGGGCAAGACGTTCCTCGCGATGGTGATGGCGCTCACCCAGCTTCGCCGCGGGTCGGTCAAGCGGATCGTGTTGACCCGTCCGGCGGTCGAGGCCGGGGAGAAACTTGGATTTCTTCCTGGTGACCTGGCCGAGAAGGTCGACCCCTACCTCCGTCCGTTGTTCGATGCGATGGGGGAGATCGCCGATCCGAGGGAGATCGCCGAGTTGATGTCGCGCGGGATGATCGAGGTCGCACCCTTGGCGTTCATGCGCGGACGCACCCTGCAGGACGCGTTCGTCGTCCTCGATGAGGCGCAGAACACCACGGTCGAGCAGATGAAGATGTTCCTGACCCGGCTTGGGGACAGGAGCCGGATGATCATCACCGGCGATCCGTCGCAGGTCGACCTCCCTCGGGGCCAACGCAGCGGCCTCGTGCACGCGTTGGAGGTCCTCGATGGCGCGCCCGGCATCGGGGTGGCGCGCATGCAGGCCGTCGATGTCGTTCGACACCCGTTGGTCGCGACGGTCCTCGCTCGCTGGGACGGCTGAGGCCGCGACGCGTTCGTCTACAACACGAGCCAGGCCGCAAACGCCGCCGCCAGCGGGATCGTGAGGTTGTCGTCGATCCGACGGCTCAGCAACTCCGCGACGGCACCGGCGACCGCCGCGGCGATCGTGGCGAGCGCCGCCTCGGCGAGTCCGAGGTCGGGTGCGGCGTAGCGCAGCACGGGGAACCCGACGAGGAACGCCGTCGCCACAAACGCGAGCAGCCCCTCCAACGAGCGACCGTGGAGCAGGCGCACACGCCCGAACGCGCGACCGACGATCGCGGCGGCCGGGTCGCCGAACGCCAACGTGAGGAGCGCGAGCACGGAGATCTCGGGTCGGTTGAGCCACGCGAGCACCACGAGGGCGATGGCGTACCAACTCGCCGAGTTCACGCGATGGGCCTCGTGGGCGTGAGCGACGGGTCCAAAGAAGGCCATCAAGCGGTCGTTCCACGCTTCGGACCGCCGCCGGGACGCCTCGAAGGTCCACGCCATCGTGAACACCGAGCCCGCGATCGCCTGCGGGACCCACGCTGGGCAGAACAACACGGCGAGCGAGCCGACCACGCCTGTGGAGGCGTGAAGCAGGTTCCGCTTGTAGTTCGTGCCGCGGATCGCTGGCACGCGGATGTCCTCGGCGCGCAGCGCGAGGACGAGCGCGGTGTAGGCGTCGACCATCGGCTCGCGCCACGCCGACCATGCGGCCGCGTCGGTCAGGGGGGCCGTCGGCGCCGCGCGGAGTTGGTTCGCCAACGCGAGGAGCGACGGTTTCACGTGTCCGCCGCCGCCCTCGGCGCGGAGCGCGAGCGCCGTGAGTTGCCGACGCACCAACGCAGCGTCCGCCCGATCCCGGCGCACCGGATCCAGCTCGCGGAGCAGGGCGTAGACGTCGTAGGCGACGGCCGCGGCTTGGTCGAGGGGGTCGTGGTTCACGGCGCCTGCACACCCGGGCGGAGCGGCGCCACCGCCCGTCTCAGCAGCGGGATCCAGCAGCGCGCCGTCGTCATGCCCCACAGGCGGTTGACCCCCGACGACGCGTCGTAGCGCAGGGTGGTGGTCGGCTGACCGTTGGGCCCGATGACGAGCGCCAGCGCGGACTGGGCAGGGAGCTGCAACACCACCGCCGCGGCCCCATCCGGTTGTGCGCGGCAGGCCAGCGGCGCCGACGTCATCCAAGCGACGTGGCCGGACACCTCGCCGGGCGACCAATCGGTGGGCTCGGCCGCCAGCGCGGTGGTGACGGCCAGGTGGAGCGCAACGCAGGTGGCCAAGGCTCGGGACATCGACCCTCCGAGGTCGAGCATCGCACGGTCGGATCGGTGGTTCAAGGTGTCGCCGCGGGGGGCGGTGTCGCGGCGGGCGCCCCGGGCGAGCCGGCGGGGTCGCCTTCGCCGCCTTCCCAATAGCCGAGGTCCATGAGCTGTTGCTTCAACGCCGGGTCGATCGCCTGGTTCCGGGTCGCGTCGAGGTGGTGCCGATGCGCGGCCGCCCAGGTCGCGAGGGCCGCGGCTTTGGGGTGATCCGCCGGCAACGGCGTGGGCGACGCTTCGAGCGGATCCGCCCGTAGGTCGAGCCGGTGGTACGCGTCGTTCCACCACACGAGCTTCTCGGTGGCCGACGTCCACAGCGCGGCCATATCCGCGCCCTGCTTGATGTCTTCGGGCCGAAAATTCGAGAAGCTGAGCGCTTCCCTGCGAGGCTCGGGCAAGGCGCCCTCAAGGAGCAGGTCCCAAGCGTGCAGCGCGGTGAACGGTGGCGAGAGATCGACGGGCGTACGGCTGTTGCTGTCGAAGTACAAGAACGGGACGTTCGTGACCGGCTCCCAGATCCAACAGCCATGCCGCAGCATGCCGTGTTCTCCAAGGAACTCGCCGTGATCGGACGTGAGGACGAGCCGGAAGCCGTTCTCCATCCATCCGCCCTTGCGGAGCGTTCGAAGCACCTCTTTGACGTTCTGGTCGTCGAGGAAGATGCCGTAGTCGTAGCCGTTCGTCGCGACCCGCTCGTACTCGCGCTTCCGATCGTCCGGCATTTGACCGTTAAAGTAGCGGTGGTAGGGGGCGTCGGCTTGCTTGTCGTGGACGTCGTAGATCAACTGCGGTTGCGCCGGAACCCAACCGACCCCCTCGGGCACCCGCGGGTAGGGGTCGTGGGCGTCGAGCAGGTTGACGAACAGGAACAGCGGGCGCTCGGGGTCCGCTTGGTCGAGCAGGGACTTCAGCTCGTCCTTGACGGTGTCCTTGCGGATCTCGGTGAGCGTCTTGGGGCGGCGGACGAGGTCAAAGCCGCGCTGGAGGCCGGAGAGCTCGCTGAGCGTGGGGTTCGCGGTGAGCATCACCGACTGAAACCCCTTCTCCTTCATCTTTTCGGCGAGCGTCGGCAAGTGACTGGGGAACACCAACCCCA
>JBJONI010000020.1:0-3338 GCA_046051915.1 Pseudomonadota bacterium | reverse complement strand
GTCCTCGGGGTCGTGCGACATCGCGCGCCACCACCCGTCGCCGGCCGATGGCCGTCGGTCGCGCAACGGATCCCCGTGCCGCCAAGCCCGTAGTCGTGCGATCGGCGTGACGACCGCCAAGAACAGGACGCCGAACAGAACAGCCGCGTTCACGCGACCGATCGCGTGCCCGACGCGCGATGCAACGCTTTCGACCTGGCGGAGCCTTCGGGGAGCGATGGCGCCAAAAGCTGCGAGCCCCGTCGCGACAACGCCGAGGGCCAACGCGAGCCGGGGCCGGTCGGCCGCGGCCTGAATGCCCGCGAGGACCGCGAGCAGGGCACCACCTCCCACGCCGAACTGCGAGAGCCACGCATCGGAAACGTCGCGTGGCGGTCGCGTTCGTGAGGGTAGCTTGCCCGTTGCGGGGCGGTCGCTCGGCCGGTGGACGAGGACATCGCCGACGACCAGTGCGTCCATGCCGGAGGCGAGGAACGTCGCGACCGCGTCGGCGGGCGTGCAGACGATGGGCTCGTCCTTTAGGTTGAAACTTGTATTCAGCAGAACCGGCACGCCGGTGCGACGGTGGAAGGCCTCCAGCAGGCCGCGGAAGGCGGGGGACCACCGGCCGTCGACGGTCTGGACGCGTGCCGAGCCGTCGACGTGGGTGATCGCAGGAAGCGTGCTGCGGCGGACTTTCAGACGGTCGAGGCCGTCCACCGCGGCCTCCGCCTCCGTCAGCGCCACGCGTTGCGCCTCGGCGACGGGGGCGACGAACAGCATGTAGGGGCTGGGTCGGTCGAGGTCGAACCAGGTGCTGACATGCTCGGCGAGCACGGCGGGCGCGAACGGACGGAACCCTTCGCGGAACTTCACCGACTGGTTGACGCGTGACTGGTTCTCCGCGCGTCGGGGGTCGGCCAAGATCGACCGGTGTCCAAGCGCACGAGGCCCGAACTCCATGCGGCCTTGAACCCAGCCGACTACGGCACCCTCGTCGATCAAGCCAGCGACGGCCTCGTAGAGATCGGGCTCGGCGAGTCGGCTCCCGGCGAGGCCGTGCGACGCCAGGGCCTCGTCGACGTCGGCCGCGGTGAACGCGGGGCCGAGGTAGCTCCCCGAGAGGCCATCTTCGCCGTCGAGAGGGCGCCGTGGCCCGTCGTGCACGTGGTGCCAAGCGACGAGGGCCGCCCCGATCGCGCCGCCCGCGTCGCCGGCCGCCGGCGGGACGAAGACGTTGTCGAACAGGCCGCTGCGAAGCAGCTTCCCGTTGGCGACGCAATTGAGCGCGACACCGCCAGCGAGCACCAGGTTCCGGCTCTGTGTGACCTTGGCCGCGTGGCGGGCTTGGGCGAGGACGATCTCCTCGGTCACGGCTTGGATCGACCGCGCGACGTCCATGTGGAACGTCTCCAAGGGGGCGTCGGGCGCCCGTGCGGCACGACCGAACAGGTTCTCGAACCGTGTGGAGATCGTCGAGTCCCCGGCGAGGAAGTCGAACGCGTCGAGGTGCAGGGCGTAGCTGCCGTCGTCGCGTACATCGACGAGGTGCGCGAGGATGAGGTCGACAAACCGCGGCTGGCCGTACGGGGCCAAGCCCATCACCTTGTACTCGCCCTCGTTGACGCGGAACCCGAGGAACTGGGTGAACGCCGAGTAGAGCAGGCCGAGGCTGTGCGGGAACCGGATGTCTTGGAGCAGGCGGACCCGGTTCCCGACGCCATGTCCGATGGCGTTCGTCGTCCATTCCCCGACGCCGTCGAGCGTGAGCGTCGCGGCTTCCTGAAACGGCGACGGGAAGAATGCGCTCGCGGCGTGCGCCTCATGATGGGACGCATAGAAAAACGGGACTTCGCGGCCCAGCTGCTGGGCGACGGTCGACTCCACCTGGAGACGTTCGGTGAACCACCTCGGCAGGCTGTCGACCCAGCGTCGCAGGCCTTCGGGGGCGGTCGCCGCCGTGGTCTCCAGCACGCGATCGAGTTTGATGAGGGGTTTCTCGTAGAACGCGACCGCGTCGACCTCGCCACGTGACAGGCCGGCGGTGGCGAGGACGGCGTCGATCGCGTGCCGGGGGTAGGCTGGGTCGTGCTTGACCCGGGTGAAGCGCTCTTCCTGTGCCGCCGCGACGATACGGCCGTCCACCACCAGGGCGGCGGCGGCGTCGTGGTAGAAGCAGCTAAGTCCCAAGATGCGCATGGAGCCGCCATAGCGTGCGATCGGCGTCGTCGTCAGCGTCAAAAACGAACAACCCCACGGGGTACCGTGGGGTTGAGCGAGGATCCGGGCAGGATCACTTCTTCTTGCGGCCGCCTTGGCGCGCCTTGAAGCGCGGGTCGGTCTTGTTGATGACGTAGACGCGACCACGGCGACGGACGATCTGGCAGTCCTTGTGGCGCTTCTTGAGGGTGCGCAGCGAGTTGGTGACCTTCATGACAGACTCCGTCCGTGTGTCCCGCGGCGTTTAATGGGTTGGGGCGGGGACGTCAAGGCGCCTTTCGTGTTGCAGGATAAGCGGATCGGCGGAGGCGGTCATGCGCACGGTGTTGGTCATCGCGGGGTCGGACTCCGGCGGCGGCGCCGGCATCCAGGCGGACCTCGCCGCCCTTCGAGACCATGGGCTGCACGGCGCCACCGCGATCACGGCGGTGACGGCACAAAACACGCGCGGTGTCCTGCGTGTGGACGCGCTCGCGCCGGACGCGGTGGTGGCGCAGATCGAGGCGGTGTTCGCGGATCTGCCGGTGGCGGCGGTCAAGGTCGGGATGCTCGCCACGGCGCCGATCGCGCGCTCGGTGCATCGCGCTCTCGACCGGCATGCACGGGGCGTTCCGTGGGTCGTCGACCCCGTGATGGTGTCGACGAGCGGCCACCGCCTGCTCGACGCTGCAGCTGTCGAGGCGGTCCGCGACCTCGCCGCGGACGCGGGATGGTGCACGCCCAACCTCCCGGAAGCGGCCGTGCTCGGTGGGGTGTCGGGCGCGGACGTGGAGGCGTGGGCGGTGCAGGCTGGCCGCCACGTTGTCGTGACGGGCGGCGACGCCGACGGCGACGAGGTGGTGGACCGCTGGTACATAGGCGGGGCCGCGCGCCGTGCGTGGCGGCACCCCCGAATCCCGGGCGGCCCGTTCCACGGGACCGGATGCACGTTCGCGTCGGCCCTCGCGGCCCGGCTCGCGCGCGAGGAGGAACCGGAGGCGGCGGTCGGAGGCGCCATCGCGTACGTGCGGCGACGCCTGATGGCCTCGGTGGCGGTGGGCGGCGGGGCGCGGATCGGCGGCCTCACCGGCATCGCGACGATCTCCGACCCGTGGCCGGCGTCAAAGACGGGACAAGGTGGGGTAGACTGATCTCTTGGA
>JBJONI010000019.1:0-8155 GCA_046051915.1 Pseudomonadota bacterium | reverse complement strand
CATCGAGGCGACGCCCGCCGGTCACGGCGCCACACGGGCCACGGCCCCGAGCGACACGACCTTGCCGCTCACCCCGATGCGTAAGACGATCGCCAAGCGCCTCCTCGCGTCCCACCAGGACATCCCCACGTTCTTCCTCACCGTGACGCTCGACGGCACCGCCTTCGTCGCGTTGCGAGAGGCCGTGAAAGCGGCGATGCCGGATGTCAACGTCTCGTACAACGACATGCTCCTCGCCGCGGTCGCGCGCGCGCTGCGGGAGGTGCCCGAGGCGAACGCTTCGTGGACGGACGCCGGCATCGTGCGCCATGGGCGCGTGGACCTGGGTGTCGCCGTCGCGATCCCCGACGGCCTGATCACCCCCGTCGTCCGGGACGCCGACCAACGCAAGGTCTCCGACATCGCCGCGACGGTGCGAGAGCTCGCGCAGCGCGCCAAGGCGGGCAAGCTCAAGGCCGACGAGTACACCGGCAGCACCTTCACGATCTCCAACCTCGGCATGATGGGCATCGACCGGTTCACGGCGATCATCAACCCCCCCGAAGCCGCGATCCTCGCCGTGGGTCGGATGGCGCAGGTACCGGTCGTCGTGGGCGGGCAGCTCGCCGTCGGCTGGCGTTTCGACGTCACGATGACGTGTGACCACCGCGTCCTCGACGGGGCCATCGGCGCCAAGTTCCTCGCCGCGTTGAAGCGGCACGTTGAATCGCCCGCGCTCGCGCTGATTTGAGGGAGAAGCGATGACGTCCGTGACGTGCGATGTCCTGGTCCTCGGCGCGGGTCCCGGCGGGTATCCGGCGGCCATCCGTGCGGCGCAGCTCGGTTTTTCCACGGTGTGCGTCGAGCGGGAGAAGCTCGGCGGCGTCTGCTTGAACTGGGGCTGCATCCCAAGCAAGGCGCTCCTCAAAACCGCGGAGCTCGCCCACAAGATCCGCCACGCCGACGAGTTCGGCCTGAGCACCGGGCCGCTCACGATTGACTTCGCCAAGGTGATCGCGCGTTCTCGCAGCGTGAGCAGTCGCTTCGAGAAGGGCATCGGCCACCTGTTCAAGAAGTACGGCGTCCAGACCCTCTCGGGCGACGCCCGCTTGCTCGGCGGCGGCGCGGTGGCGGTCTCGGCGGCCGACGGCAGCACCACGACGGTGCATGCCAAGCACATCATCGTCGCCGTGGGTGCGCGGGCCCGCTCGTTCCCCACGATTCAGCCGGATGGCGAGCGCATCCTCACCTACCGCGACGCCGTGACGCTCGACCGCAAGCCCTCCTCGGCCATTTTGCTCGGCGCTGGCGCGATCGGCATGGAGTTCGCCTACTTCTGGAACGCGATGGGCGTCTCGGTGACGCTGCTCGAAGGTCAGGACGAGGTCCTGCCGATCGAGGACCGCGAGGCCGGCCAACAAGCCCGCAAGGCGTTCGAAAAGCAGGGCATCACCGTCCACACCGGCGTTCAGGTGTCGGGCGTCACCCGCGACAACGACGAGGTCGTCGTCGCCTTGGCCGACGGACGGACGCTCCGTGCCGACACGGTGCTCGTGGCCCTCGGCATCACGCCGAACACCGAAGCGATCGGGCTGGACGCTGCGGGTGTGACCACCAACGCGCGCGGCTTCATCCAAGTCGACCGCTCGCATCGTACGTCGGCCGCAGGGATCTACGCCGTCGGCGACTGCTGCGACGGAGGCCCGGCGCTCGCCCATGTCGCGACCCGGCAGGCACACGTTTGCGTGGAGCGCTTGGCCGGTTTGCACGTCCCGGATGTCGACTACGGCAATGTCCCCTCGTGTACGTACAGCCAGCCGCAGGTTGCGAGCGTTGGCCGAACCGAGGAAGCCCTGAAGAAGTCCGGCGTCTCCTATCAGATCGGCAAGTTCGCCTTCGCGGCGAACGGTCGCTCGCAAGGGGCCGGCACGCCGGATGGGTGGGTCAAGGTGCTCGTCGACCCGAAGCACGGCGAGATCCTTGGGGCCCACATCGTGGGTGCGGACGCGACCGAGCTGCTGGCCGAGATCGTCGTCGCCCGTGGTGCCGAATCGGATGCGGAGACGCTGCTCCACACGATGCACGCCCATCCGACCGCCTCCGAGGCGGTGCTGGAAGCGGTGGCCGTCGCACGCGGCGCCAGCGTCCACGCCTAGGCGAAGTCGGCGTTCACGGGTCGAGTCGGGACATCGTCGCGAGGTAGGCCTCGGCAAACCGCGAGGTCCAGGCGTCCGACCGCTGCCATACGCGTGAGGCGAACACGCCAAACGTCGACGCCATCAGCGTGCACCCAAGCGCCGCCACCGCCGCCTCGCGGACGCCCGCACCGTCGATGAGCATGCCGAGGGGGACGCCACCCATCACCTGGGCAGCACCCGCGACGGCCCCGATCGCGAACACGACGCCGAGAAGGCCGAGGAGCACCGCCGCCAACGTCGGGAGGCCGACGAGGAGCATCGCGAGGCCCAAGTACGCGAGCAGCGACCCGAGGGACGCGATCACCGCGACGTAACGCAACGCCCACGACGCCCAGCCTGTCGGCCGCCCCGCGTCGTCGGGGTCAAGCGCCGTCGTGACCACGTGAACCGACGGGGTCGCGACGAGCAGCGCGAGCCCCCAACCCGTCCACGTCTGCAGCCCGATCAGCGCCTCGATCGCGACCACACCCACGACGCCGACGACGGCCATCGCGAGCATGCGCGCGACGTAGCCGCGTTCAGGCGAGGCCAAGCAGGGCGCCCGACACCGTAAAGTAGACGATGATGCTGGCGAGATCGATGCAAGTCGTCACCAACGGACCCGTCGCGACGGCAGGATCTTGGCCGACGCGGCTCAGCACCACCGGAATCGTCGCTCCGAGGAGCGAGGCACCTGCCATCGCGGTGAGGATGCTCAGCCCAACCGCCAGACCCAACAACGGTTCGTCCGAGCCGTACCGGACGAAGCCAAACAACGTCATCAGCAGGCCATACAGCACGCCGATGGTGACGCCGGCCTTGACCTCGGATGTGATGAACGGCACGGCGCCGCCGATCTGGACGTGGCCGGTCGCGAGGCCGCGGATCGTCAAGGTCGCCGACTGCAAGCCGACGTTCCCTCCCATCCCCATGATCACGGGGATGAACGCCGCAAGCGCCGCCGTCTGGGCCAGCGTCTCGCCAAAGCCCTTGATGACCTCGGATCCGAGGAGGCCACCCGCAAGGGTGGCGAGCAACCAACCGGCCCGCGTCCGAACGGCTTCCACGACCGAGGTCGGCCCGGCATCGGGGACGTCCGAAATACCGGCGATCGCCAGCAGGTCTGCCGCCGCCTCCTCGCGGATGACGTCCACGACGTCGTCGACCGTCACGATGCCGAGCAGGTGGCTCTCGGCATCCAGGACGGGGATCGCCATCAGGTCATAGCGGGCGACATACTTGGCGACTTCTCCCTGATCGACCTCCGGCGCGACGGCGATCGGGTTTCGCGTCATGATCTGCACGAGCGGCGTCGCAGCCGGGCGAGTCACCAGCGCCCGCAGGCTCGTGACGCCGACGAGGCGCTTCTCTCGATCGAGCACATACAGGTACTGGACGTTGCTCAGGTCATCGCCCGTGCGTTGCAGCTCGCGAATCGCGGCGCCGCACGACGCGGTGTCCGGCATCGCGAAGTACGAGGTGGACATCAGGCCGCCCGCCGTCTCCGGATCGTAGCCGAGGAGCTCCTCGACCGCCTCCTCCTCCTCCATCTCCGCAAGGATGCGCTCCCGCACGTCCTCCGGCAGCAACCCAACGACGTCGACCGCGTCGTCGGGATCCATGCGGTCGAGCAGGTCGGCGAAGACCTCCTCCGTCATCTCGCGCGTGATCTCGACGACGGCATCCTCCGGGAGCAATGCGAGAATCTCGGCTTTGAAGTCCATGTCATCCAGCATGTCGTACAGACGGCGCTGCTCCGCCCACGTCATGTGCGCCATCACGGCGGCGACGTCCTCAGGCCGGTATTGTCCGACCAACTTCTTCAGCGCAGGTTCGGCCTCCCGGCGCACCAGACGACGGAACAGGGCTTCTGTCCGCGCGGAGAGGAGCTTCTCCTCGCTCATGGCGAGCCTCCGCCCGCCTCGAAGCGGAGCGTGCGGGGAACGCGGACGCGGCCCCGAGGCGCGATCGTGCGTCCTTCAAACGTGAGCTTGAGGGCCTCGATGTCCGTAACGTCGATCTCCACGCTTCGCTGACCACGGAACGAGGCGGCTTCGGCCCCCGCGAACTCCCGGCGGACGACCTCCACGCCATCGACCCGGATCACCAGCGGGGTGGTGAACTGCGCGAGGACCTCGACCTGAACCGGCGCGGGCGGCGGGAGGGTCCGCCAACGCCAACCGCTCATGTAGATGCCGACAGCGACCGCGGCGATCGCCAACGTTGCGAACCCCAACCGGCGGACGCGGCGACGGAGCACCGGGAGGTCGTCCCCCTCGTACAGCCGGCCGTCGTCCTCGTCGTCCCACGTTGGAACCGACGTCTCGACCGATGGCGTGGTGGACGCCCGACGTACCGCCTCCGACAACCGCGCCCCCGACGGCGCACGCGCGGCGACGCCGCCGAACAACGTGGTGGTCGTCAGGACGTCGTCGGGCGGAGGCGTCGCCGTACTCCCAGGGTGCTCGACCGCATCCACAATCCACGCCTCGTACGCTTCGAGCCACACCGACGCATGCGGCCCCGCGAGGTCCGGGTCGCCGGACTCAAGGGCCAGGACGGCTTCGACGTTGATCCCCAGCGCGTCGGCGACGGCACCCGCGGGCAGCCCCAACGCCTCACGCCGCGCGCGCAGCGCAGGACCGGACATCGAAGAACGCTGCGTCATCCGACCTCCGGGAACGGTGAAGCTTAGGCCGACGGGACCGGTTCGGACGCGGCCCCCTCCGACCCGCCGTAGCCCGCGATCCGCCGCGCGTCCTCCAACCACCCCTTCGCGTTGGCCTGAGCCCACGCCTTTCCGAGCTGGCCGCACGCCGCAGAGATGTCCTGCCCGCGCGTCGTGCGAATCGAGCAGTTGACGCCGCGCGTCACCAGGTAGTGCTGAAACGCCTTGACGCGCTCGAAGGGCGGAGGCTGCAAATCCCGATCGGGGTTCGGATTGTACGGGATGAGGTTGACCTTCGTCGGGATCCCGGCGAGCAGGTCCATCAAGCGTTGGGCGTCGGCCTCGGTGTCGTTGAACCCGTCGAACATCACGTACTCGAACGTGATCCGCTTTCCCGACGGGAGCGGAAACCGGCGGCACGCCTCGATCAACTCTTCCAACGAGTGCTTCTTCGTGATCGGCATGATCGCGCGGCGCTGCGCCTCGTTCGATGCGTTCACGCTGACCGCCAAGTTGACGGGGAGCCGTCGCGCCAACTCCGCCATCTGCGGCACGAGACCGACGGTGCTGACCGTCACCTTCCGGTGCGACAGGTTCAACGCATGGTCATCGAGCGCGATCGTCAGCGCCTCGACGAGGTTGTCGAGGTTGTGGAGCGGCTCGCCCATTCCCATCAACACGAGGTTGGTGATCCGGACACCCTTGGGAAGCTGGCGTCCAACCTGCAAAGGCTGGCAAGCAATCTCCGACGGCCGAAGGTGTCGCTTCAACCCGAGGTCGCCGGTCAAACAGAACGCGCACGCCATGGCGCAACCGACTTGGCTGCTCATGCACAGCGTCAGCCGATCGCCGTCGGGGATCAACACCGATTCGACCGCGTGCCCGTCTTCGAGCTTCCACAGGTACTTCAGCGTGCCGTCCTCGGAACGCAGCACGAGTTCGGGCTCCAGCGCGTACACGTAGGCGACCTGCTTGAGCTTCTCGCGGGTGGCGCGCGCCACCGTGGTCATCTCATCGATCGAACGGGCGCCATCCTGCCAGAGGCTCTTGTACGCCCGCAGCGCCCTCGGCGCCGTGTCGCCCAAATCGTCGACGAAGAAGCGCACGAAGGCATCCCGCGTGAGCGACTTCAGATCGACACGGCCCTGCGCGTCGACAAAGCGCCCACGATCATCGCGGCGGAGCGCGGCGTGCGCCGACCCGCCCGCCTCGGGACGGGCCGTGGCGCTCACTCAGTGCGCCCCTTCGCCGCCCTCGGCCGCGGCGTGGTGCGCATCGGCCGGGGTCCAGAAGATCGGCAGGCCCGCGAACGCGTTCAACGAGACAAGAAACACACCGGCAAAGGCGAGAACGATGGCCGAACCCCACAGGGCGCCCTCGATGCTCTGCTTCGGGCTCGGGATGATGACGCCGGACATGCAGACCTCCTCACGATGCTGCCGCGGTTAACGCTTGGCGGGGCCGTTGTCGCCCCCAAGACGGCGCGCCTCCACCTCGACCTGCTCAGGGTGGAACGAAGCGACCGGCCGCACGACGATCTGCACACCGAGATCCGCCTCCACCGCCAACAGATCGGCCTGATGGTCCCCGTACAGCGTCTCCGCGATCGCTGGGGCGCATCGAACGTGGACCTCCGCGGCGTCCCGGTCACGGGCCTTCTCCCGGCGAACCGATCGCAGCAGGTCAAACGCCACCGTCGGGCGGCTCCGGATCACGCCGCTCCCCCGGCACGTCGCACACTCGTCGTGAAGGTAGCGGTCCAAGCCTTCCTGCACGCGCTTGCGCGTCATCTCGACCAACCCCAGGTCCGAGATCTTCAAGGCGTGGGTCCGCGCACGGTCCTTCTTCAGCGCGGCCTCCAAGGCCTTAAAGACCCGGTCGCGGTTCGCTTCTTTTTCCATGTCGATGAAGTCGATGACGATGATGCCGCCCATGTTGCGCAACCGAAGCTGCGTGACGATCTCGTCCACCGCCTCCAGGTTGATCCGCAGGGTCGTCTCCTCCAACGAGGTCGAGCCGACAAACCGACCGCTGTTGACGTCGATCGCCATCAAAGCTTCGGTCTGGTCGATCACGAGGTAGCCACCGGACTTGAGCCCGACGCGGCGCCCCAGGCTGCGTTGCAGGCTGTCTTCCACGCCGAACGTGTCGAACACGGGCTCTGCGCCCCGGTACAGGTGCACACGGTCGGCGAGGTCGGGCATCATGCCTTCCATGAAGGCCTTGACCTGCGCGAACAGCTCCCGGTTGTCGACGACCATGCGCTCGACGTGCTCGTCAAACAGGTCACGGACCGCACGCAGCACGAGCCCCCGTTCCGAGTGAAGGAGAGCGGGTGCCTTGGCCGAACGCGCGACCGTCTGGATGCGCTCCCAAATTTTGCCGAGGTAGTCCATGTCGGCGCCCAACGCGTCGGTGGACTTGCCTTCGCACACCGTCCGCACGATGAACCCTGCGCCCGACGCGCGGTTTCGCTCGACGAAGTCGCGAAGGCGTCGACGCTCCTTCTCGCGCTCGATGCGACGGCTGATGCCGACGTGGTCGACCGTGGGCATGTGGACCAGGAACCGCCCGGGAAGCGCGATGTGCGTGGTGAGGCGCGCGCCCTTCGTCCCGATCGGGTCCTTGGCGACCTGAACGATCAGCTCTTGGCCTTCCGTGAGCAGATCTTGAATCGGCGGTAGGTTGGCGCGCGTCGTAGGACGCGGCGCTTCGGCGCTGTCGTCGTGATCCTCGCCGCCTTCGTGCAGATGCAAAAGCTCGGGGAGGATGTCGCCCACGTACAGGAACGCGGCGCGGTCGAGGCCGATCTCGACGAACGCAGCCTGCATGCCCGGAAGCACGCGGACGACCTTGCCGAGGTAGACGTTACCGACGAGTCCGCGGTCGTCCCCACGGTCGATGTGGAGCTCGGCCAGACGGCCGTCCTCCAACAACGCGACACGGGACTCGACGCCCGTCGCGTTGACGATGATCTCGGTTGCCACACCAAACTCCAGTGCCGCCCGAAACTCCGAAGCCGACGACGACGCCCCGCGCAGCGGACGTCTCGGTCTCGCACGACAAGGGTTGGCGCATCGTCCGGCTCCGGCGGGTGGCGGAATCAAGAAAAGGGGGTTGCCCGGCCGAGCCGAGCCGCGGGTCGTGCGCGAACCGAAGGTCACGCGTGCCCACGAAAAGGGAGGGGGCCGATCCGACCCCAACGTGGAGGTTGTGACACGCGCGCAACGTGCTGGCAAGCACCACGAACGGGCCGCGGCGCACGCTTGGCCCGCCGCCGTCGCCGAACCGGCAGCTGGCGGGACACCTTGACAACGCGCGCCCAGCGAGA
>JBJONI010000018.1:0-3164 GCA_046051915.1 Pseudomonadota bacterium | reverse complement strand
ACGGCCTGTCCGACGTCAGCCAAGTGTGGGCCGACATCTACGACGAGCCCACGGGCGAGCTCGTGCAGTCGCTCGAACTGTTCCCGACCGACGACCCCGCGGTGTGGTTCAGCGACTGGCTCGTGAGCACGACGTCGTTCGACTGCACCTACCCGTTGTGGGTGATCGACTTCGTCGCCTACGACAGTTCGGACGCCACCGGCGCCCTCTCGGTCTACCCCGACACGTACCGGTAAGCGCTGCGCGCTAGGCTAGGCGCTTCGCGCAGGGGCGAAGCGCTGGGCCGTCACCGTCCGCGCTTGTCGCCGCGTTCGCCGTGGTGGGCCTGACGCAGACGGGCCACTTCGGCGCGTTGCTCGGGCGTGAGCAGGGCGAGCGCTTCGTGCAGGGCTTGCATCTCGATCAGCTCCGCGTCGGCCTTGAGGTCGGCGGCCTTGTGGAGCAGCTTGCCGATCGCCTTCCAGTTCGGAGAGGCCTCCAGGCGCTCGGCTTCGAGCTGGGCGCGGAGGGCCAGCCCGCGGACGTGAAGCTTCTTCAGGGCGTCCTTGTGCGACGCCGCGATCGCGAGCATCTGCGCGCGGACCTCAGGGCTGAGCTGCAAGTGGTCGGCGAGGCGCGCCATCCGGCGCCCAGCGGCTTCCGGTCCGTCGCCGCCGTGGCCGCCGTCGCCGTCGCCGTCGTCGGACCCGTCGTCGGACGCGTCGGTCGCGGCCAGCGCGGGCGACGGCAGGGCCGCCACCGCGGCGACCGCGCCCCAACCTAGCCAAGCCACCACCGCGCCGATGCGTGCGAAGTCTCCCCGCATGCCAACCTCCAAGTTTCGACGTAGTGTACGTCATTCGCCTGGGGCGCGCGATGTGGGGAGAGTCAACGCTGGGGTCGCCGATCGGGGCGCTGTTGGTCGGGGCCGACGCCGACGGCGTGGTGAGCCTCCGCTTTGAAGGGGTCGCCACCTCGGCGCCGAGTGACGCCTCGGAGGCGGCCGCGGCCGCGTTGCGCGCTTGGTTGTCGGACCCTGACGCGCCGCTGCCGCGCGCGTCGATGCGCGGTGGCACCCCGTTTCAGCAGCGGGTTTGGACGGCCTTGTGCGCGGTCCCGCTGGGCGCCACGGCGACCTATGGCGACATCGCGGCTGCGATCGGCCAGCCCACGGCGTACCGCGCTGTCGGGATGGCGAACCACCGAAACCCCCTGCCGATCCTCGTCCCTTGCCACCGAATCGTCGGTCAGGACGGTCGTCTGACGGGCTACGCGGGCGGTCTTTGGCGCAAGGCGTGGCTCCTCGAGCACGAGGCGCGTGGCGTTTCGGTGCATCTGTTCGATGGTCGCCCTCCGACGCCTCCGGTAGGATAGTCCGCATCGTTGTGGGGGACGGATGGGCGCATCGGAAGACGTTCGCGCCGCGGCCTACGCGGCCTGCCGCGTGAAGGACGAGGCGTTCTGGGTCGAGCAAGAGAAGAACATCCAAGGCGCGCTCGGCCAGCCCTGCTGCACGTTGTCGGGGATCGCCGCTTCCTTGATGAAGACGACCGGCCACTTCGCCGTCGTCGTCCATGGCGAGGACGAGTGCGCTTCGTGCTTTCGGCACGTCGGCCCGGCGGCGGTGCAGTTCTTCTGTACGGGCCTGACCGAGCAGGAGTTCGTCACGGGGCGGACGAGCGAGCCGCTGCGTCGCTGCCTGCGGCTCGTCGCCGAGGAGCTCGCGCCCGACGCGATCTTCGTCCTCGGCGCCTGTCCGGTCGAGGTGATCGGCGATCAGTTCGAGGACGTCGTCGCTGCGGTGGGCAAGGAGTTTCCCGACATCCCGATGCGGGCCCTGCACACGAGCGGCCTCAAGGTCGGCAGCCAGACCGCGATGCTTGATTGGATGTTCGAGACGCTCGCGGGCCTGCCCGGAGAGACGCCGCGCGACCCCTCGTGGCTGCGGAAGCTGATCGACGTTGCCGGGGAGATGTACAAGCTCGATCTGCCGAGCGAGCACGAGACGGTGACCTCGGTCGTGGGTCAGATCGAATCGGTGCTGGCGGAGGTGGCGGAGAACCGCGTCGCGCGCCCCGAAGACAGCGTGATCCTGCTGGGCCTGCCGCGCGTCCGCTACGACGGCGACACGACCGCGCCCGAGCATGTGCGCGTGCTGCAAGCGGCCGGCCTGCGGCTTTTGGGCAATTACCCGCAGGCGACGTCGCTCGACCAGTGGCGGTGGATCACTTGGGCGCGCAACGGGTTCGTCGCCGACCGCTCGCTGTACCCGAAGCTCGTCCGTCGGCTGGAAGCGGCGGGTCAGGCCATCCACGAGGTCCCGCTGCCGATCGGCATCCGCCAGTCGCTCGAGGTCTACCGTCTGTTCGGGGAAGCGACCGGCCGGGCCGAAGCGATCGCGTCGGTGGTGGCGCCGCTCGCCGAGGCCGCGGAGCGAGCCCTCGCCGAGTTCCGCGCCCGTTACGGCGGGCTGAGGATGGCGTACGCGATCCGCATGAACAACAACTACGACGCCGATGAGCTCGCGTACCAAGGCCTCGGCGACTTCTTCGCGCTCGACGAGCTCGGCCTCGAGATGACCCTGCTCGTGCAGGGCCCTCCCGACAAGCGGGACCGCTTCGAGAAGATGTTCGAGCGCCGCGGGATCAGGTTGCCGTTCGAGATGTTCTTGGAGCCGTGGGTGATGGCCGATCTGCTCCAGGCGGGCGGCTACGACGTGGCGTACCTCGCGGACCACTGCCGCAATGAGGCGACCAAGGCGGGCGTGCCGATGATCCCGACGCGCACGCTGGAGCCGTGGCTCGACGGGGCGGTCCGCAACCTGCAGCGCTTCGACCACCTGCTCCGCGAACTTCGCGGCGCCCGCTGAGGAGGCGAGGATGCGGAACGCGCACGACAAAGTCACGCTTGAGGACTTCTCGCTCAAGGGCATGCACTACGCCAAGATGACGGGCGTGATGATCGCGACCCACGCGATCTCGGACTCGTTCCTGATGATGCACTCGGGCGTCGGCTGCAAGTACAAGACGGCCTCCCAAGCTGCGCAGCACGACCTCGCCGAGCACCCGAACGTGCGCGAGGCGTGGACGCAGGTCTCGGAGGCGCACCTCGTCGCAGGCTGCTCCGATCGCATCGGACCGTTCGCGCGAGCTTGGTGGGAACGGCGGAATTCGGCGTTCATGATG
>JBJONI010000017.1:0-3069 GCA_046051915.1 Pseudomonadota bacterium | reverse complement strand
CTTGGACGTCGCGCGGCTTCGCGGCCTCGTCGACGGGTTGCGCCGGCAGGGCATCTCCGAGGTCGACGGCCGTGTCGTTCTTGCGGTGGGCCTCCACGCCGACCCCCCTTGGATCCCCCATTGGCCGCTCGATGATTTTCGTGGCAATGCGAGCTACTACGCCACATTGGGCGCATTCCCAACCGACGGCCTCCGGCTCAGCGCAACGCTACGCCCTGGGAGCGCGGCTGGCGAGCCTGCCGTGGTCGAACTCTCTCCACCGCAGGACGGTTTTGTCCGCATCGTCGATCGCGCGACCACGTCGAGCGCCGCTTGGACCCGCCGCGGGAGCGTACGACGAACCGTCTCTTCGGATGGCTGGACGCTGGAGGTCAGCGGGGCCATCGGTCTCGAGGCGCGGCCTCAGGCTCTGGGCACCTGGATGGTGGACCAGCCCGACGCTTCTGCAGCGGCCGTCGTACGGGCGTTGCTCCGCGAGGCCGGCATCTCCGTCTCGGACGTGGTGACGTCGCGCGAGCCGCCTCCGGACGGCATCGTCCTGTCTTCGGTCGCCTCGGAGCCGCTTTGGACGATCCTGCTTCCGATGAACAAGCGTTCGTCCAACTTTCTGGCGGAGATGGTGTTCCGTGCGGTCGCCGTCGACGCGAGCGAAGGCCGCTGGGCGGCGACGGCCGAGGACGGGGCCCGCGCCGTCGCGGAGCACTTGGCGCGCCTTGGTGTGCTGCCGGAGGAGGCGTGGGTCGTCAATGGCAGCGGCTTGACCCGGGACCACAAGCTGTCGCCGCGCGCGTTGACGACCGTGCTTGCGCACGCGGCGTCCGATCCTCGGTTCGGTGACGAGTTCGTGGCCTCCTTGTCCGTAGCCGGCACCGATGGGACGCTCGCGCGTCGGATGACGGGTTCGCTCCCGGGCCAAGTGCGTGGGAAGACGGGCACCCTCAACGGCGTGGTGGGCCTTTGTGGGACCTTTGTCGGGGGCGATGACGAAACGTACGCCTTTGCCGTTCTCTCCAACGACGGGCCGTCGTCGGGTGCGGTGCGCGGCGCGATGGACGCGCTTGTGACACGATGGCTCGCGGCGACGCGCCTCCCCGTCGCGGGGACGGGCGAGGAGGCCCAGCGGGAAACGTCCAGCGCGCAGCCAGAGGCGTCACCGTCCGCCGAGCTGGCGGATCCGTCGTGAAGCGGCCCCCATCGATCCTTGGCATGCGAACCACGTGCGGATGCGCTATGAAAGCATCGGGTCGTGTCGTTGGCTTTTGGGCTACGTCACGTACCGTCGAGCGGTTCGCTCCATACGTCGTCTCCCCGTCGCGGAGTTGAAGCGGATGTCCCCACTGAGCCCGAACCCCCGCACGATCGCGCAGTACGCTGCGTTCGGCTGGTTTCTCGCCGCGATGCCCTTTGCTGCGCTCGCCCAAGAGACGGCACCCGCGCAGGACGCAGCCCCGCTGCGCAAGGAGCTGCGTACGGTCGAGGAGCAAGTCCGTGACCTGAAGGAACGCGTCTTCCGGTCGAAGAGCACGCTCGCCCTGCTGCACGAGATGATCGTGGAAAAAGCAAGGTTTGAAGCAGCGGTCAGCATTTGGCACGTCCAGTCCCTCGGTTCGGGGTACGCGATGGAGGGGGCCGAGTACTACCTAGATGGCAAGCCGATCTTCAGTTGGAAGAAGTCCAGTGGGACGCCCGCGCCGCCAGAAAAGGTCGAGATCCGCAACCAGATGCTGGACGCGGGCCGACACACGCTGCAGGTCGAATTCGATGTTCGCGGCAACGGCGGCGGCGTGTTTTCCTACGTTCGCGACTACACGTTGAGCCTCCAAGGCAGCTACGAGTTCGAGGCGCAGGTCGGCCAGCGCACGATCGTGTACGCGACGGCGATGGCGGATGCGGGTGTCAAGAAGTCGTTCACCGACCGCCCGTTCGTCAATTTTGAGTCCGTCTCCGAAGAGCTCGAAGAGGAGTGACGATGGCGACGCCTCTTCGCGCGTTTTGGTCCGTCGGTTGGTTCGCCGCGTCCGGCGTCATGGCCGCGGCGTGGGCGGCGCCGTCGGCCGCGACGCCGCCTGGCGGCGACGTGTCGGCCACGCCCGACCGCGATGCCGCCATTGCTGTCGCTCTCGACGGCTTGGAAGGCTCGATCGAGGAGGATGCCACCACGGCGCGCAACCTCGAACGGGTGCTTGGGTCGGGTCGCGGAAACCTCTCCCGCGACGCCTCGATGTCTCGGTACCTCGACGCGGTCTACCAATCGATGCTTGGGCGCCACGAGCAAGCCGCCGAGGCGTTCCTCATCCTCGCTACCCAGCGGCTCATGGAGCCGATGGGTCTTCAGGGGGATGTGGAGTGGTACCTCGCGGAGGAGCTGTTCCTCTCGGGCAACTTCGGCCTGTCCGAGACGCGCTACCTCGCCATCCTCAAGACGAAGAACCATCCGTTCCGCACCGACGCGGTGCGTCGACTCCTCGAGATCTATGCCAAGGACGCGGACCTTCGGCGGTTTGAAGAGTTGTACGACCGGGAGATCGTCCGTGGCTCGGTTCAGCCCAACGACTTGACGCGCTACACGATCGGCAAGGCCCTGTGGCTCCGTGGCGACGCAACGCGTGCCGCCGGCTACTTCGACCAGATCCCCGCCGAGAGTTCGTTTTCGCTTCGCGCACGCTACTTTCGTGCGGCCCTTCGGGTCGCGTCAGGAACCGCGGCGGATCTCGACGAGGCCCTGGCGTCGTTCCGCGACATCGCGGCTGCGGCGAACCCGCCAGCAGCCGACGTCGAAGTCGTGGAGGCGGCGAGGCTCGCGGTTGCGCGAATCCTGTACGAGCGCGGACGGTATGACGAGGCCGTCGCCGCCTACGAGTCGCTCGACGAGAATGGGCCGAGTGCGGCGGTTCGTTTGTACGAGCTCACCCATGCGCAACTCCGTCGTGGTCGCAACGACCTTGCCTTGATGACCTCGAAGGCCTTTCTCGACCGTTTCCCCGATGACCCCGACGCGGCGAGCTTGAGCTTGCTTCGCGCTGACATGTTGTTCCGCGCGGATGACATGGGCGCGGCGTTGAAGGCGTA
>JBJONI010000016.1:0-5302 GCA_046051915.1 Pseudomonadota bacterium | reverse complement strand
TGGGGGATGGCTGGTCGGTGCTCCAGCTCCCCGCCGACCGCATCCCAGACCACGCGCTACCCCGACAAGCCGTCGTCATCCCGTGGCCCAGGCACGCAGGGCGTCCGCCGGTGCGCGCGGTCGGGGCGCTCGCGACGACGGGGCCGACGCTGGGCCTCCATGCCCCGCGGGTGACAGAGCTCGGCCGCCTCCAGCACCCGCCGCTCTGCCGGCACCACGATGGCTTCGACCACCTCGCGTGGCTGGGCGGCCGGCCCGACACCCCGCCACGAATCGCGGTCCTGGCGACCGATGTTGACACCCAGGGCTAGACGTCACCGCGGCGCGCGCTTACCCTCCGCCCCTTCCCCAACCCACCCGGTGAGGTTTTCATGAGCATCGTTGGCAAGCAGGCCCCGGCCTGGTCCGGTCCCGCCGCCCTCCACGGCGACATCGTCCAGCTCTCGAGCGAGTCGCTCAAGGGCAAGTGGTACGTCCTCTTCTTCTACCCGCTCGACTTCACGTTCGTCTGCCCGACCGAGATCGTCGGCTACGACAACGCCTACGCGAAGTTCCAAGAGGCCGGCGTCGAGGTGATCGGCTGCTCCGTCGACTCGGTCCACACGCACCTCGCCTACACGCGCACCGCACGCAAGGACGCTGGCGTCGGCGACCTGTCGTTCCCCCTCCTCGCCGACCTGAACAAGGCCACGATGACCGCGTTCGACGTCGCTGACGCGGCGGGCGACAAGGCGCTCCGCGCCACCTTCATCGTCGACCCGAACGGCGTGGTTCAGTCCGCGACGATCAACAACCTCGGGATCGGCCGCAACATCGAAGAGACGCTTCGCCTCGTCAAGGCCGCGCAATTCTCCGCCGAGCACGGCGAGGTCTGCCCCGCCAACTGGAAGGACGGCCAGAAGGGCATGAAGGCGAGCCTCGACGGCGTGAAGGGCGTGATCGGCAAGGGTCGCAAGGCCAAGTGAACCCGACGCTGTCGCAGCCGTCGCCTCAGGGCGGCGGACGCGACGCCCTGAGGCCGGCCCGGGACACCCCGTGGCCGGCCGCTTCGTTTTTGGTGCATGGTGCCGGCGACCCGACGGCCGCGACCGATCGGCAGTGGCATGCAAACAACCCTGCAACGATCCCGTGCGTTTGGCCTCAGATGGGATAACGCCCCGCCCCTGTGAGGCGACCATGCGCACCCTCCTGCCGGCCCTGCTGCTCTCCGCGTGCACACAATCGATCTACCTCGAGACGGTGCCCGACAAGCCCGCCGAGCCGGAGACTCCGCCCGAGGAGACGGCAGCGCCCGCCGCCGAGACCGATACGCCCGTCGCGGACACGCCCGACGACGTCTGGGACGAGCCGGTGCCGCAGGCCGACAAGCCCGTGTACGCCAACACACGCGACGCCCTGTGGGAAGTCGACCCGGCCTCGGGCGCCGCCACGCTCATTGGCACCTTCGAAGAGGCCGGCACCGTCATCGACGGCGTCGTTGACATCGCGATCGACGCGCGCGGTCGCCTCTACGCCGGCGACCGCGGACCCGGCACCAGCGGGCCGTACACGATCTACCGTGTGGATCCGTTCACCGCAGAGGCCACAACGGTCTGCAGCACCGACAAGGAGCTGCTCGCGATGACCTTCACGTCCGACGGGGACTTGATCGTCGGCAGCGGCAATGGGCTGTACTACGTCGACCTGCCGAGCTGTGTGGCGACGCCGATGATCGAGGGCGCAGCCTGGGAAACCTCGGGAGACGTCGTCGGTTTGCCCGACGGCTTCGTGTATTGGACCGTGCGTGGCACGGACGGCGACGTCCTCGTGGTCGTCGACCCCCGGACGGGAACGGCCACAAGGCGGGGCGACATCGGCTACGAGAGCCTGTACGGCGTCGCCTACGACACGACCGAGGGGCGCCTGTACGGCTTCTCGTCGCGCGGGGACACGGTGGCCATCAGCATCGGAACCGGTCGCGGAACCCTGCTCCGCTTCGACGAGTCCCGCTCTTGGTGGGGAGCGACCACCAACCCCGTGGCCTGGGGTCCCTGACCGACGCGGCCCGTCAAAGGCCGCCGGGCGCGGCCTCAAACCGACGCCCGCCACGATCATGCGGCAAGAGAGCACGGCGCGCGGCCTCGATGGCTTCCGCGCGCGCGTGGCACCGTCTCCAACCGTCCTGCCACGGGGCCACGGACTTTTGGTAGCGAAGAACGTCAAGGTACCGCGGGTCGGAGAGATCCATGCCCTCGGCGCGCGCGCCATCCCACGCCGCATCCGCCACCGTGACGTCGCCCGGCACGAGCGCTGGCGCCGCGGAGACCACGGCGACCGCACACACCCAGGCGAAGCGACGCCACGTCACGCGCGGTCGAGGCCCGAGAGACCCGTGATCAGGTTCTTGTCGCCGTAGACGTTGTCGACACGCCCAACCGTCGGCCAGAACTTGTACGCGCGCTGGTGCGCCGTCGGCCAACCCGCGACCGAGCGTGGGTACGCACGCGCCCAGACGTCGCCGCCGACGAGCTCGCACACATGCGGCGCGCCCTTGAGGGGGTTGTCGCCGCGCGGCCACGTGCCGGCCTCCACCTGCCGAATCTCGTCGCGGATGCCGATCATCGCGTCGATGAAGCGGTCCAGCTCCTCCTTGCTCTCGGACTCGGTGGGCTCGACCATCAAGGTGCCGGAGACGGGGAAGCTCATCGTGGGTCCGTGGAAGCCGTAGTCCATCAGGCGCTTGGCGATGTCGTCGACCTCAATCCCCGCGGTGTCTTTCAGCCCACGCGGGTCGAGGATGCACTCGTGCGCGACGTAGCCGTGCTCCCCGACGTAGAGGGTCGGGTAGTGCGGCTCCAGCCGCTTCGCGATGTAGTTCGCCGAGAGGATCGCGACCTTCGTCGCTTGTGTCAGACCCTCGCTGCCCATCATGCGAATGTACGCCCAAGAGATCGGCAGGATCGACGCACTGCCCCACGGTGCCGCCGAGATGGGTCCGATCGCCTGCGCACCGCCGCACGACACGACGGGGTGACCGGGCAGGAACGGCGCGAGGTGCGCGCCGACGCCGATCGGACCCATGCCCGGTCCGCCCCCGCCATGCGGGATGCAGAACGTCTTGTGCAGGTTGAGGTGGCAGACATCGGCGCCGATGAAGCCGGGGCTGGTCAACCCCACCTGCGCGTTCATGTTCGCGCCGTCCATGTAGACCTGTCCGCCGTGCGCGTGCACGATCTCGCAGATCTCCTTGATTGACCCCTCAAAGACCCCGTGGGTGGAGGGGTAGGTCACCATCAGCGCCGCGAGGCGATCGGCGTGCAGCGCGGCCTTCGCCGAAAGATCGGCGACATCGACGTTGCCCCGCGCATCGCACGCGACCTCGACCACCTCCATGCCCGCCATCACGGCGCTCGCCGGGTTGGTGCCGTGCGCCGACGTCGGGATCAGGCAGATCGTCCGGTGCGCGTCGCCACGCGCCCGGTGGTAGGCACGGATCACGAGCAGCCCGGCGTACTCCCCTTGGCTCCCCGCGTTGGGCTGCAAGCTGACGGCCGCGAACCCCGTGACTTCGGCCAGCCACGCCTCGAGGTCGCTGAAGAGCTGTTGGTACCCCTGCACCTGCTCGACGGGGACGAACGGATGGATCCCACCGAACTCGGGCCACGTGATCGCCGCCATCTCGGCCGTCGCGTTGAGCTTCATCGTGCACGAGCCCAGCGGGATCATCGCCGCCGTCAGGCTGAGGTCCCGGCTCTGAAGGCGATGGATGTAGCGCAACATCTCCGTCTCGGAACGGTAGCGCGAGAACGTCGGGTGCTGGAGGTACCGCGTCGTGCGCGACGCGAACGCGGGCAACGCAGGCACGTCGGCTTCGGTGCGCACTGCGCCAAAGGCCGCGAGGACGGCGTCAACGTCCGCGGCCGTCGTCGTCTCGTCGAACGCGACGCCCACGCTGCCATCGTCGTAGCCACGCAAGTTGATGCCAGCGGCGCGGGCCGCCGCGACGACGGCGGCACCCTCCGCGCCCCGAGCGACCCGGATGGTGTCGAAGAAGTGGGGGGTGGAGAGGGTCCAGCCCGCCGCCTGAAGGCTCGCGGCCAACGCCGACACGTGCCCCCGGGTCCGCGTCGCGATCGCGGCCAAGCCCTCAGGGCCGTGGTAGATGGCGTAGAACGCCGCCGTTACCGCGAGAAGCACCTGCGCCGTACACACGTTCGACGTCGCCTTCGCGCGCCGGATGTGCTGCTCACGTGTCTGCAACGACATCCGCAGGGCGGTCTCGCCGCGGTTGTCCTTCGAGACGCCGATGATCCGGCCCGGCATCTTCCGGGCCGTGTCGAGCGGACCGGCGAGGAACGCGGCGTGCGGGCCGCCATACCCGAGCGGGACGCCAAACCGCTGCGACGAGCCCACCGCGAGGTCCGCACCGAGCTCCGCGGGTGGGGTGAGCAACGTCAGGCTCAGAAGGTCGCAGGCGAGCGTGACGACGGCGCCTTGCGCGTGCGCGGCCTGGATGAACGGACGGGGGTCGACAATACCGCCGTCGGTCGCGGGGTACTGGAGCAGCGCGCCGAAGATCGGCGTCGCAGGGTCAAATGTCGCGGGGTCGCCGACGATGACGTCGATGCCCGCGGCCTCGGCGCGCGTCGCGACGACCGCGATCGTCTGCGGATGGCAGGTGTTGGCGATGAAGTAGGTGTCCGAGGGGTTCTTCGCGATCCGCTTGCTCGCGGTCATCGCCTCGGCGGCGGCGGTCGATTCGTCGAGCAACGAGGCGTTGCTCACGGCGAACCCCGTCAGATCCTGCACCATCGTCTGAAACGCGAGGAGCGCCTCCAAGCGACCCTGTGCGATCTCGGCTTGGTACGGGGTGTAGGCCGTGTACCAACCTGGGTTCTCGAGCACGTTGCGCAGGATCACGCCCGGCGTCACCGTGTCGTGGTACCCCATCCCGAGCCAGCTCTTGAAGCGTTGGTTGCGCTTGGCGTACGCCGCGAGTTGCGCCAGCGCGTCGCCCTCCGAGGCCGGAGCCGGCAAGGCCATCGCGCCGGGCAAGCGGATCGAAGCGGGGACCACCTTGGCGATGAAGCCGTCGAGCGAAGCCTCGCCCAGCGTCTCGAGCATCGCAGTGAGGTCGGCCTCGCGAGGTCCGAGGTGACGGTCAACGAACGTGGACATGACAGCCTCCGGGAGCCGCCCGCGTAACCGGCCGCGGCACCGCTCGCCGCGGGTGCAGCGATCGAAGACGGGCCCAAGCACCCGATGCGCCACCTCGCCGTGCGACGATCGCCGAGGCCGCACACAGACGATGCGTCGTCTGTGG
>JBJONI010000015.1:0-6775 GCA_046051915.1 Pseudomonadota bacterium | reverse complement strand
CGCGAACGAAGCCCCGCCCGGCGCTGCCTGCCAGACGGACTCCCCCGCAAAGGCGCCGATGGCGTGAAACACGCGGTCGCGCGCCTTGGACTCCTTGACCGCCGTGGCCGTGGCCCCTCGGCCCGCCCACACCACGGCGCCCACGCCGACGACGAGCAGCAGGTCGAACCCAAGCAGCGCGGGGGCATACGCGGCGAGCAGGGCCATCGCGACCACGGCCGCGACCACAGCGTCGATGCCGTCGATCAACAGGCTCGCGAGGGCCTTTTGAACCATCACGCCGTCGACGAAACGGTGGATGAACGCCCCGCCGCGTTGCCATCCCAAACGCGACGGCGGCGACGCCGGCACGCGCGCAGCGAGGTCCTCGAACAGGCGGACGAACAGACGCCGCTGGACCAACTCAGACATGTAGCGTTGCAAGAGCGCCAAGGCGCCCGCGATCGCCAAACACACCGCCAGCAGGGCGACGAGAAACCCCACCGACTGTGCGGTCGCGCCGATCGCCAGCGTGTTCACCAAGACCTGCACCGCGACGGGTGTCGCGAGGCCGAGAAGCGTGACGCCGAGGGCGTAGACGACGAGGTAGCGAAGCTCGGGCGCCTCCGCGCGGAGCCATGCCAACAGACGGCGCCAAGGGGCCGGGTGACTGGGATCCCGCATCGCGTCGGCCGACAGCGCCCGGTCCACCAGCCACCACGTCGCCTCGTCGCCCAACACCCAGCCGGCCGCCGAAACCTCGAGCCGGTGGGCGCCGGAGAGAATGCGCCAGGCACCACCGCTCGCGCCAAGAACCACGGCAGAGCCCGGGGCACGCGCCGCCTCCTCGCGAGCGACGTCGATCCCGGCGTGCACGGGCCGCACCCGCCACCCCACCCGCGCCGCGGCGTCGCGCCAGACGACCTCCCACGGACCTCGTCCGCCCGCCGCGCGAAGGGCTTCGCGCACCGCTTGGTCCGCGTCGTCGTGCGACACGTGGGCGCGCAAGCGACGTGCGACCGCGTGGAGAAGGCTGAGGAGTGCGTCGCGCGCACGTTCGACGTCGGGTGTACTGGTCATGGTACCCATTCAGGACAACACCGGTCCTCTATCGGCGACCCTGGCCCGCGGCGACCTCGCGTGGCAACCCTTGACGACCCTCGGGCCAGCGCGGCCGAGGCCCCACGGGGTTATGGGCGTGACTCGGAGGTGACCATGCGCGCCTTGTTGTGGCCGATTCTCGCATCGGCGTGCGGGACCCCGACGGCCACGGGTGCCCGCGGCCTCGTGGGACGCGTGCTCGACCCCGCGGGCGTGGGCGTTCCGGGTGTGGAGGTCACGACCGTCGAGGCCGGCGACACCACCGACATGGAGGGCCGGTTCGCGGTCGCGTGGAAGGAGCCCAACCTCGACGCACGGTTCACCTACGACGGTGTCACCTGGATCCGCGCGTGGCAGCCCGGCGTGGACCCGGAACAGGTCGACGTCGCGATGCGCCCGCTGCGCGATCTCACGTGGCAATGCCAAGGACAAACGGCGTGCAACGCAACCTTCGTCTGGGAGCTCGGCGACGGGCTACGGGCCGAGGTCCGCACGCCGTGCGACCCCGAGGCCCGGAGCCAGACGTTCCGAGGCCCGGATGCAGGGCCGCCGACCCGTGCAACCTGCCGCGCCGGCACCGCAAGCCCCGACGTCCCGCTGGCCGTAGGCCCCGGCAAGGCGCCGACGCTGGGCGCAGCGCCGACCGATTTCCGCGTCACCCCGCCACGGGTCGATCTCCGCGTGAAGATCGCGAACACGTCCTCCGAAGCGCAGCCAACCGCGTGCGAAGTGCTGATCGACCGGCAGCCCGCGACCGCGATCGGCAACGGGACGTGGTCACTCCCCGTGTGGGGCAAGGTTCAGATCGTCGGCCAATGTGACGGCGTCCCGTTCTCCCCGAAAGGCGCCTACGTCGTCGGGCCGGGCGAGGTCACCGTCCCGTGGTCCCCCACGATCCCGTTCCTCGACCTGCACACGGACTTCCCCGACCTCCGACACGTGCGCCTCCGCGCCATTGCCGGGAGCTCGTCCGGCTGGGAGCTGCAGCTCGTTCCCCACGCGGACGGCAAGGTCCCCCTACCGCCCCTCCCGCCAGGAACCTACGTCTTCGGCTTCGACGTCACCGCGGCGCAGTTCGACGCCGTCAAGCCCGCCAACGAGGGCATCGTCCCCAACGTGCTGCAGATCGCCGAGCTCCCGACGGTGGGTGAAGGCACGCACAACGCGTTCATTGGCCTGCTCGCGTTGGGCGCGCCCCTTGTGCAGGGACAACCCAAGGTGCAGTTCCTCCGCCTCCCGGCCGATGACCCGGCCTCGGAGGCCGCGAAGACGCGCGCGAAGAAGGCGTCGACCGCCGCACCCTGATGCCGCGAAGCCCGCAAGGGGCAGCGGCAGGCGGCCTACAGACCGGCTAAGGGACCCCCCTCGCCCGGAGCCTCCATGACCGCACGCGCCGCCGCCCTTCGCCACGCGTTCACCCAACGCATCCTCGTCCTCGACGGCGCGATGGGCACCATGGTGCAGCGCCACACGCTCACCGAGGCGGACTTCCGCGGCGCCCGCTTCTCCGACCACCGCCACGACCTCAAGGGCAACAACGACCTGCTGGTGTTGACGCGGCCCGACGTCATTGCGGGGATTCACCGGGCTTACCTCGATGCCGGCGCCGATCTCGTCGAGACGAACACCTTCAACGCCAACGCGATCTCCCAAGCCGACTACGGCCTCGAAGACCTCGCGTACGAGCTCAACGTGGCCGCAGCCCGCCTCGCGCGGGAGGCCTGCGACGCCGCCAGCACGCCGGAGCAACCGCGGTTCGTCCTCGGCGCGATCGGGCCCACGAACCGCACCGCCAGCCTTAGCCCAGACGTCAACCGACCGGGCTACCGCAACGTCACGTGGGGCGAGCTGGTCGACGCGTACCGCACCGCCACGGAGGGGCTGCTCGACGGCGGCGTCGACGGGCTGCTCGTCGAGACGATCTTCGACACCCTGAACGCAAAGGCCGCGCTGTACGCCGTCCGCGACGTGCTCGACACACGCGGCGTCGACGTCCCGATTCTGATCTCCGGCACGATCACCGACGCGTCCGGTCGCACCCTCTCCGGGCAGACCACCGAGGCGTTCTACAACAGCCTCGCGCACGCGCGGCCCCTGTGTATTGGCTTGAACTGTGCCCTTGGGGCCGCCGACATGCGGCCCTACGTTGCCGAACTGTCCCGGATCGCCGACTGCTGCGTCTCCGCCTACCCGAACGCCGGCCTCCCCAACGACATGGGTGGCTACGACGAGACCCCGGAGCAGATGGGCGCGATCCTCCGGGAGTTTGCCGAAGCCGGGCTCGTCAACATGGTGGGCGGCTGCTGCGGCACCTCGCCCGACCACATCCAGGCGTTCGCCGAGGCCGTCCGGGGCGTGTCTCCGCGTCCCATCCCCGTGATCCCGCCCGCGCTTCGCCTGTCAGGCCTCGAGCCCTTCACGCTGCAAGACGGGAGCTTCTTCGCCAACATCGGCGAGCGCACCAACGTCACCGGCAGCCGCAAGTTTCGCCGCCTGATCGCCGACGGCCACTACGAAGAGGCCCTCAGCGTCGCCCGCGAGCAAGTCGCGAACGGCGCGCAGCTGATCGACATCAACATGGATGAAGGCCTGCTCGACGCCGTCGGCGCGATGACGCAGTTCCTCAACTTGATCGCTTCTGAACCCGACATCGCGCGCGTCCCCGTCGTGCTGGACAGCAGCAAGTGGGAGGTCCTTGAGGCGGGGTTGAAGTGCCTCCAAGGCAAGGGCATCGTCAACAGCATCAGCCTCAAAGAGGGCGAGGCATCGTTCCGCGCGCAAGCGACGACGATCCTGCGCTACGGCGCGGCCGTGATCGTGATGGCCTTCGACGAGTCCGGCCAAGCCGACACCTACGAACGCAAGGTGGCGATCTGCACCCGCGCCTACCGGATCCTCGTCGACGAGGTGGGCTTTCCGCCGCAGGACATCATCTTCGATCCCAACATCTTCGCCCTCGCGACCGGCATCGAAGAGCACGACACGTACGGTGTCGCGTTCATCGACGCGGTCCGCACGATCAAGGCGACGCTCCCCCACGCCCGGATCAGCGGCGGCGTGAGCAACGTGTCCTTCTCGTTCCGGGGCAACGACGCCGTTCGCGAGGCGATCCACAGCGTCTTCCTGTTCCACGCGATCCGCGCCGGGATGGACATGGGCATCGTCAACGCCGGCGAACTCCCGGTGTACGACGCGCTTGACGCCGATCTGCGCGAGGCGGCCGAAGACGTCATCCTCAACCGACGCGCGGACGCGACCGAACGGATGCTCGCCGTGGCGGAGCGGTTCCGTGGCAGCAAGAAGGACCGCGTGGAGGACGACGCGTGGCGCAGTCTCCCCGTCGCGGAGCGGCTCGCACACGCCTTGGTGCACGGCCTCACCGACCACATCGACCCCGACACCGAGGAAGCCCGCCTCGCCCTCGGCTCCCCGCTCGCCGTCATCGAAGGCCCGTTGATGGACGGCATGAACACGGTCGGCGACCTGTTCGGCGCCGGAAAGATGTTCCTCCCCCAGGTCGTCAAGTCGGCGCGCGTGATGAAGAAGGCCGTCGCATGGCTCGTTCCGTTCCTCGAAGCGGAGAAGGCGGCCAAGGCTGACACCCGCGGAAAGGGTCGGATTCTCCTTGCGACCGTCAAGGGCGACGTCCATGACATCGGCAAGAACATCGTCGGCGTGGTGCTCGCCTGCAACGGCTACGAGATCGTCGACCTCGGCGTCATGGTGCCGATGCAGAAGATCCTGGACGAAGCCCGCGCATGCGACGCCGACATCGTGGGCCTCTCCGGCCTGATCACACCGTCGCTCGACGAGATGGTCACGGTGGCCGCCGAGATGAAGCGCCAGGGGCTGCACAAGCCCCTGCTGATCGGCGGCGCCACCACCAGCAAGGTCCACACGGCCGTGAAGATCGCCCCGGTCGCCGGCGCCCCCGTCGTCTACGTCGCCGACGCCAGCCGCGCGGTCGGCGTCGTCAGCCGGCTGCTCTCCGATACCCATCGCGACGACTACGTGCGTGACATCGCCGCCGACTACGAGGTCACCCGCCTGGCTCGGCTCGCGCGCGACACCGCGGGCCGCCACGTCACCTACGCCGACGCGGTCGCCAACCGACGCGTCCTGCCCGGCGGCTCACCCACGCCGGTGTCCCCCGGAAGGCACCACACGGTCGACCACGACCTCGCCGACCTCGTACCGTTCATCGATTGGACCCCGTTCTTCCAGTCGTGGGACCTCGCCGGCAGCTTCCCCCGCATCCTCGAGGATGCGACCGTGGGCGCACAGGCTCGCCAGTTGTACGACGACGCGCGGGCGCTCCTCGACCGCATCGTCCGCGAGAAGTTGTTCCAAGCGCGCGCCGTGTGGGGCGTGTTCCCGGCGAACCGCGAAGGCGACGACATCGTCGTGTGGGAAGACGCCTCAAGGACGTCGGAGCGCGCGCGCGTGCCGCAGTTGCGCCAGCAGAACGACAAGCGCGGCACCGGCCCCAACCTCTCGCTCGCGGACTACCTCACGCCCGCAGCCGACGGGGTCGATTGGGTGGGCGCGTTCTGCGTCACCGCAGGCTTCGGTGCAGACGAGCTCGCACGCACGTTCGAGGCCGAGCACGATGACTACACGGCGATCCTCGCCAAGGCCCTCGCGGATCGCTTGGCCGAAGCCTTCGCCGAGCGCTTGCACCACTTGGTCCGCACCCGCGATTGGGGCTACGCCACCGACGAGGCGTTGACCCACGATGCCCTGATCGCCGAGTCCTACCAAGGGATTCGGCCGGCCCCAGGGTACCCCGCATGCCCCGACCACACGGCGAAGCGCCGCCTTTGGGCGCTGCTCGACGTCGATGCCACGATCGGCGTCTCCCTCACCGAATCCTGCGCGATGTGGCCCGCCGCGAGCGTGTCGGGATGGTACTTCGCCCATCCCGCGGCCACGTACTTCGGCGTCGGCAAGATCGGACGCGACCAAGTGCACGATTACGCACACCGGGCTGGCATGACGCTCGCTGAAGCAGAGCGTTGGCTGTCGCCCAACCTCGGCTACGAGCCCGATAGGAACGCGCCGCAACTCCCCTGCTGCGCCGCGCACGCGCGGTGATCAAGGCTCAAGGCTGTACGGCGTCAGCGCCCGATTGTCCTGCCACCGCGCCGGCGCGTCGACGCCGTTGGCGAACCACGGGCCGCCGTCCATCGTGAACCACTCCGGCCGGCCCACCTCGTCGGCGGCGCCGGCGACGTGCGCCGCGAGATCGCTCTGCAGCCGCGGACCAAAGGCCGAGAGCAGCTCGCCCGACGTCGGCCGCAGCGTGCCCGCCACGGCGACGCCCTCGATGGCGTAGGCGGCTCCGCCCGCGGTGACGTGGTCATCGAGCACGCCGCCCGCCAGGGTCACGTCCCAGCCGGTGAGCGCCCACAGGTTGAAGATCGCCTCGGTGAGCAGGGCGTCGTCGGAGGTTCGCCGGATCGTGGCGACCCAGTGCCCGACCTGGGGGTGCCACTCTGGGGAGAGGAAGCTCGACTGCATCGCGTCGAGGGTGACGGTCAGGTCCGAGCGCGTGGCCGACAACCCGAGCTCGTCCGCGACGCGCCCGACGAACGCGGCGTCGGAGGCCAGGGTGAACGACCCATCGAGGTCGGCGTTCACCGCCTGCGCCATCACCGCGTTGGGGTACGCGGTGGTGAACAGGGCCGCCGTCGTG
>JBJONI010000014.1:0-4155 GCA_046051915.1 Pseudomonadota bacterium | reverse complement strand
ACCCATCTACAATCTATACCTACACGAAGATCATCAGATCACGATCGTCCGTCCGACCTCGGTGGACGTCGCGGAAGCGACGGTCCCGTTTCCCTTCGAGTTGTTCCTCAACGACCCCCAGGACCCGCCTGAGGCCCTCACGGCCGAGCTGTCGTCGGATCTCGACGGGGTGGTGTGCACCCTGCAGATCGACACCGATGGCGTCGCGCTGTGCCTCGGCGCGCTTCGGACCCCCGGCGACCACCGACTCACGTTCGCGGTGACCGACACCGACGGCAACACGACGACGCGGTCCACGCTGCTTCCGGTGCTTCCCGCGCGCGAGGAGCCGACGATCACGCCGCAATCGCCCCTGCCCGGGGCGGCGATCTTGCAGGGGGGGCTCACGACGTTCACGGCGCACCTCGACGATCGGCAGGACGCGGCGGGCGACCTGACGGCGGGCTTGCAGTCGGATCTGGAGGGCGTGATCTGCCGGATGTCGGTCGACCCCACCGGGATCGCGTCGTGCAGCCGCGCGCTCACGGTGTTCGGGGACCACACGCTGACGTGGTTCGTCGAGGACACGGAGGGCAACCGCGGTACCGCCGTGACGACGGTGCGCGTCACCGATGCGTCCGGCGTCGACGACGACGGGGATGGCTTCGCGGAGGTTCAGGGCGACTGCGACGACGCCGCCGCCACCGTCTATCCAGGGGCCCGAGAGTTGGCGGACGGGCTCGACAACGACTGCGACGGGTTCGCGGACGAGGGGACGTCGCTGGTCGATGATGACGGCGACGGCTTCTGCGAGAGCGCCGTGCAGCCCTGCACCGACGGCGCGCAAGGCGGCGATTGCGACGACGCTTCGGCGCTCGCCAACCCGGCGCAGGTCGACGCCTGTGGGGACGCCATCGACGCGGATTGCGACGGGACCGCCAACGACATCGGGGCCGCGGGATGCCAGAACTACTGGCCCGACGTCGACGTCGATGGCTTTGGTGCGCTCGGCGCGGCGTCGCAGTGTCAGTGCGGGCCCAACGGCTTGTACACGTCGGCCAACGACGATGACTGCAACGACGGCGTCGCCAGCACCTACCCGGGCGCCCCGGAGCTGGTCGACGGCGTCGACAACAACTGCGACGGTCGGATCGACGACAACACGATCCTCACCGACGACGACGGGGACGGGTACTGTGAGGCCGCTTCGGGCTGCGTCGGCGGCCTGCCGGGCGGCGACTGCAACGATGGGGCCGCCTCGATCTCGCCGAGCGCGCTCGAGGTCTGCAACGATGGCCTCGACAACGATTGCGACCTTCGCCAGTCCGAACCGGGGGCGGTGGGCTGCACCGGTTGGTCGATCGACGGCGATGGGGACGGCTACGGCGACGCTGCGACCACCACGTGTCTGTGCAACCAGCCCGGTCCGGGGTCGGTGCAGAACGCCGGGGACTGCAACGACAGCAACGCGAACATCTCGCCGGCCGCGGCCGAGATCGCCGATGGCATCGACAACAACTGCGATGGGCGCAAGGACGAGGGCACGGCGCGCTACGACGACGACGGGGATGGGTATTGCGAGTCGAACTGCACCTTGCAGACGGGTCAGACCACCGCTTGGCCCCCGGGCGACTGCAACGACGCCAACGCCAGCCAGAGCCCGGGCGCGACCGAGGCGTGCAGCAACGGCGTCGACGATGACTGCGACGGACAGCAAAACGAGGGGATCAACACGATCGCCTGCACCGTCTACTACAACGACGTCGACAACGACGGCTACGGCGGCAACAGCAGCCAGTGCCAGTGTGCGCCGTCGGGCGTGTACGACACGTTGAGCGCAGGGGACTGCTACGACAGCAACAGCAGCGCATACCCGGGCCAGACCGGCTGGTTCACCGGGGATCGTGGCGACGGCAGCTACGATTACGACTGCAATGGCAGCTCAGAGAAGCGTTGGGACGAGCAGAGCATCTGCCAGACCAACAACTTCTTCACCCAGTTGCTGTGCGGCAGCCCCACGCCCGGCTGGCTGGGTGACGTGCCCGCGTGCGGCCGCAGCGACACCTGGGTGAACAGCTGCGACTACATCGGAGGGACGTTCACCGGCTTCTTGAGCTGCTTGCTTGAGGTCAACAAGGTGCCGTCGAGCTCGCAGGGGCGGTCCCAGTCCTGTCGCTGACGGCGCCGTCCTCGACGACGGCGCGGCCTCCCTCGGCTCAGGGCGCGCCGAGCTCGGCGCGGATCCAGGCGGTGTCCGGGTTCAAGCCCATCAGCCAGAGGACGTAGCGGATGTCGACGTGGATCGATCGCGTGGTCGCCGTGTCGTACATCCAGTCGGCGGCCATCGACTCGTAGTTGCCGTCGAAGAGCAGGCCCACGAGCTCGCCGCGGGCGTTCATCGTGGCGGATCCGGAGTTCCCGCCGGTCGTGTCGACGCTCGACAAGAAGTCGACGGGGACGTCGCCCAAGCGCGGGTCGACCCACGGCGACGCGGCGCGTGCCTTGGCGCCTTCCACCTCCCATGCGGGCGCCTCGTAGGTCTCGGTGGCGTCCTTGGCGAGCAGGCCGGCGACGGTCGTCTGCGGGGTCGCCACGAGGCCGTCACGGACGGGGTAGCCTTCGACCTTGCCCCAGGTGACACGCAGCGTGCTGTTGGCGTCGGGGTACGTCAGCCCGCCGCGGGCTTGCACCAGGGCGTCCACCCAGCGTGGGTAGTGCTGGCGCCAAGCGCCGGCGTCGGCCTTGTTCTCGATGCGCCGGGGAGCGAGCCAGCCGGTCTCCAGCGCGCGGGCGAGCGCGAACCAAGGATCGGTGGCGGCGAACGCGGCGGGCTTCTCGCCGAACAAGCCCTTGCGACCCTCGACGCTGGCGAGCGTGGTCGCGTCGAACAACGCGGACACCAGCGCGTCGACCGAGCCGGCGGCGCGCACCGCTTCCACCACCGGTGGGACGGCCTGTTCCGCGGGCAACGCCATCACGGCCTCGAGACCGGCCTTGCATTGCGCGCGCTCGAACGGCGCCCAGTAGCCCTCTTGCAGCTCGATCATGCCCGCGACGAGGCGGGGGCGGTCGCGATCCTGGGTGCCGGCCTCGCGTTGCAGGTCGGGCTTGCCTCGCTCGTCATGCCACCGGACGGCGGTGTGGGCGACGTCGAGGAGGGTGCAGCCGAACAGCTCGCCGATCGCGCTGTCTTGGGCATAGCGGGCTGCATCCTTGGCGATCAGCGCGCGCAGCGCCGCGAGGCTCTCGCCGTACGGAGCGCGGCTCGCATCGGCGGCGATCCATGCCTCCACCTTCGCCTCCTCCTCCTTCTTGCGGGTCAGGATCGGGCTCGCAGCCAGGTTGTCGCGGATGCCTTCGTCGTACTTGCGGCCGTTCTCGAGACCGAACCGGGTCGAGGCGAGGTACTTCTCCGCGGCCGGGTCCGCCGCGATCGCGGCGGCGAGCCGAGCCTCCATCGCTGCGGCGGACGCGAGGTCGTCGGGGAGGCTGACGGTGGCGCGTTGCGCGAGGTCGGCGGCGAGCGCGTGTCGGTCGGTGCTGCCGGGGAACCCCGCGACCATCACGTAGTCGCCCGGCGCCACGCCGGCTTGGCTGACGGGGAGGTGGTGGCGCGGCGTGTAGGGGACGTTCTTGCTGTTGTGGTCGGCGGGCTTGCCGTTCTTGCCGACGTAGGCGCGGAGGAACGTGTAGTCGCCGTCGTGGCGGGGCCATTCGAAGTTGTCGGCGTCGCCACCGAAGAACCCCACGTTTGCCGGGGGAGCGTGGACGATGCGAACGTCGCGGATCTCGAGCGATTGGTACAGCCGGTACGCGCGCCCACCATCGAACTCAGCGAGCCGGCAGCGTCGTCCGGCCTGTTGTTCACACGACGCCACGGTCTCGGACCGGAACGCGTCGATCGCCTTTTGGCGCGCAGCGCCGTCGGTCAGGCCGCTCAGACGCGCCTGGACCGCGGCGGTCTGGTCGGTCACCGCCTCGATCACGTACATCCGCGCCCCAGGGCCGGCCCACAACTCGTCGGCGCGCGAGGGGGCGGTGAAGCCGAGGTTGAGGTGGTCGCGCTCGCCGGTGGACAGGTTCGCCAGCCACCCCTCGGCGCAGTGGTGGTTGGTGACCACGAGGCCCGTCGGTGAGACGAACGAGGCGGAACAGAACCCAAGGCTCACGATGGCG
>JBJONI010000013.1:0-3288 GCA_046051915.1 Pseudomonadota bacterium | reverse complement strand
TCTCCGCCGCGCGCACCGTGGAAGAAGGCGCCAACTGCTTTGCCGACGCGGCTTGCGACGAGGCGCGTGCGTCGGATGCGGTGACGCTCGCGTGGGGGGAGGCCTCCCTCGACCTCGTCGTGCAGACCGCGTTCCGCGAGATCGAGCTGATCGACGGCCGCCGTGCGATCGTCGAGCGGTTCAGCCTGCCCGCGCCGGCGATCGCCGCCCGCGAAGGCGACGCGATGGTCGAGCGCTACGGCCTGCACCTGTGGATCCCCGACATCGAGGACGAGGATCAGGCGTGGCAGGTCGGTTCGTTGTGGACGCAGGGGTTCTTCCTCGACCCGAACCCGCTCGTCGAGTCGCCGCTCGGCGACCGCCTGATCGACGAACTCGAGGAGCGCTTCAAGCGCCAAGACCTGTCGATCGGCGGCACACCGGTGTGCGGGACCGCGGTCACGCCCTGAACGGATCCGCCTCGTCGAACACCACCGTGGGCGGGGCGTTTGTGCCCGTCCACCGCAACGCCGCGAGCGCCCCGGGTTGGTGGCTCGGACGCCTCCCGACGCTGAAGTCGACGCAGTACGCGTTGCGACTGGGCCCGACCCCATCGTCGATGGCGACCCCCGCGAAGTCGCCAGCGGTTGGATGCCGCCAGTAGTGGCCGAACACGACGGCGCGGTCGTCGTCCCACGCCTCCCACCACGGTTGGCGCACCACTTGGCGCCACCGGCCGCCGGCGAACTTCATCCGGTCGTGGTCGCCGACGGTTTCGGCGCCGGACGTGAGCACGCTCAGCGGGTTGCTGTTTTGGGCGGCGGCCTCGGCCTCGGCGCTCTCCCCGTCCCACGCTGGGCGGGTTGGCTGGAACAGGTGCGCGGGGGCTTTGAAGGTGGCGTCGGGCGGCGCCTCGATCGCGCCCTGAACGTTGGCGAACTTGCAAAGTTGCTGGATCGCTTGGGCGTCCCATTGCGCATGGACAACGCACAGGTCGTCGCGCTGCAGGGTGAGCGGCTGCTCGCGGAAGAACGCGAGCATCGACGCCTTCTCGCCCGGTGTCGCGACGTACGAAGGGTAGTCGGGGTTGTGGCCCTTGCCATCGATCGGGTCGCGCCCCGCCAGCCCGTGGAACCAGCCCTTGTTGCCGGACTTCCGCTCGTTCTTCAGCAGGTTGATCTCGTGGTTGCCGAGGACCATCCGGGCGCGCCCAGCGGCGACCCACTGCGCGACGCGCTGGACGACGGCCACGCTGTTCGGGCCTCGGTCGACGAGGTCGCCGACGAAGATCAGCGTCTCGCCCGGGTTGTGGCTCGGGTCGTCGGGGTCCAGGCCGAGCCGCCGGAGGAGCGCGTCGAGGGCCTCATGGTGGCCGTGGACGTCGCCGATGATCGCCAGCGGACCTTCGGGCAAGCGTTGGTGCAGGCGGCCGTTGGGCGCCGTAGGGAGGGCTTCTTTCGTCATGCCCGAGGCCCTACCATGACGCGGGCGTCAGTGGGTGCCGAACACCGAGTCCCAGAACATGTTGGACACGCCGAACTTGCGGCCGTCCTTGTTGTGGTGGTGGTTCATGTGATGCGCCTTGAGCCGCTTGAAGTACTTCGAGGTGAACCGGGCGTGGTGCAGGAAGTAATGCGTGCAGTCGTACACGCAGTAACCGAGGGCAAAGCCGGAGAAGAGCGCGAGCTCCCAGCCCATCGGAACGCCCGCGATCGCGAGCAGCGCTCCACCGGCGGCCTCGAAGGCGGCAAAGAACGGCAGCGCGATGATCACGGCGGCGACCGGCGGCATCACCAGTCGGTACGGGTCCTGCACCCACTCGTGATGGACGCCGTGCAGGATGAAGTGGAACTTGGGCCCCCACCACGTGTTCGGGACCCAGTGGAACACTTCACGGTGCAGCCAGTATTCGGCGAGCGTCCACAGGAACAACCCCGAGGCGAACAGCCCGGCGAACGCAGGCACCGACAGGCCGGTCGCGAGCGCGGCGTACGCCATCGCGGCGGCGATCGGGACCCACACGACCGGCACGAGGTACCAAGGGGTGCGCGAGAAGTAGTCGGCGAAGTCGTTCTCGAACATGCGGGGCGAGACGTCGGACGCTTGCATCATGTCGGACCTCGGGCAGGGCAGGGAGGTAACCGGGTGTTTCCTCGGCGTCACCGGACATGCGCACCGCGTGCCCGTCGCGTCGGTCACGAATCGCTGCTCAGTCGCCCTCGGCGTAGCCCAGCTGTTCGAGGAGCTGCCCCATGTCGGCGCCGTCGGTGCGGTCGACCTTGACGTGGTCGTCGGCCTTCGTCTTCTTCGAGGGATCGTAGGCGGGGATCGACGCCACCCAGCCGCGCAACGCCTCCGCCAACGGGCCCACCTGTTCGGCCCGCGCGGCGTAGAGGTTGCGCTGCTCCAAGGGGTCGTCGGGGAGGTAGTACAGCTCGTGATGAGCCGGGACCGGCTCCTTCTTGACGTTGCCGGCCTCGATGTACTTCCAGCCGCCGCGCTCGACGGCGCGGAATGTGCGGAGCCAGGGCTCGACGTTGTCGAGCCCGGACTGCTCTTGGATGCGCTGGATCGCGATCGGGGTGGCCGCGTTGAGCTCCGAGAACACCCGGCCGGGGTCGGTCCCGTCGCGGGCGATCTGCACCCAGTTCCCTCGGCCGTCCGGCGCCGTGGGCGGTGCAGGCAGGCCCATCACGTCGAGGAGCGTCGGGAACAAGTCGAGCGTGGACACCGGGCTCGTCACGCGTTTGGGCTCGAGCTTGCCCGGCCACCACACGACGAGCGGCACGTGCAGGAGCGTGTCGTAGACGTTGTATTTGTGCCCGAACATCGCATGGTCGCCGAGGTTCTCGCCGTGGTCGGCGGTGAGGATCACGACCGTGTTCTCCAAGTCGCCGCGGGCTTGCAGGGCGTCGAGCAGGGCGCCCGTCGCCGCGTCCATGTCGCGGATCGCGGCGTCGTACACAGCGCGGATCGCTTCGATCTCGCGTGCGTTGAAGGTCTTTTTGCCGAAGGTGTGGGCGAGGAGCTGAATCTGCGACGCGTCGGTGGTGAGCGCGAGGTCCCGCAGGTCCTCCGGGATGACGGCCTCGCGCGCAGCCTGGCTCGGCACGCGCGGAATGTGCGCCTCCATCATGTTGAGGAACGCGAACCACGGTGCGCGACCGTCGGAGGCGTCGAGCCACTCCAGCAACGCCCGCGAGGCCACGGGTGCTGCGTCCTTGAACGCGTGCTTGACGCCGCCGTGTTGACCGGCGGCAGGGATCCAAGCCGGCGAGATGTCGGAGCTGGCGTCGTTCGGGAGCAGCT
>JBJONI010000012.1:0-8514 GCA_046051915.1 Pseudomonadota bacterium | reverse complement strand
AGGCGCTCGAGAAGCTCGCGGCGGCGGACGCGCTGCGTGGTGCGGCCTGCCCGGCGGAGGCACCGTTGGGGGGGCATGCCCCGGCTGTCGCGGGGGTGCTCGCCGCCCTCCGCGCCGAGGACTGGTGGTGCCCTGGGCCGCGGGAGCGCGTCGGGGCGGTTCTGCGGGGCGTCGAGGTCGCGGAGGTGCTCGACCCCCTCGTCGGTGCGGCGGCCGTCCGCATCGCGCCGACGACGGCGTCGACGCGCCCCCTGCTCGCGGTCGGGATCGCGCTCGCGACGCCGGAGGCTGCGGTCGCTGTGCATCTGGGGATGGCACACCTCGGCGACGGTTCGCTGCATGAGGCGTTGAACCTTGCGGCGTTGCAACGCGCGCGGGTGCGCTTCCTGGTGCATGTGCGCTCGTTGTCCGGAGCGCCGGTCCCGCCGCAAGCGGCGGCGTCGGCGATGGATCTCGCCGCTGCCCACGGCGTCGCTGCGCGCGAACTCGACGGTCTCGACGCCGCTGCGGTCGCGGAGGCCGTGCGCGAGGTCGCAGACGTGCCTGCGCCCGTTCTTTTTGTGGTGCGGACGTGACCGCACTTCGTCCTGCTCGCTTCCGGCTGAACCCCTCAGCCTCTCGCCTTGCGCCCATGGAGTCGTGATGTCGACGCATGTTCAAGCCCTTGTCATCGGCGCTGGTCCCGGTGGCTACCCTTGCGGAATTCGCCTCGCCCAACTTGGCATTCAGACGGTGGTCGTCGAGAAGGAGCATTGGGGCGGGGTCTGCCTCAACGTCGGTTGCATTCCGTCCAAGGCGTGGATCACGGCGGGCAAGCGGCTCGAAGAGATCCGCCACGCGGCGACGATGGGCATCGAGGTCGAGGGCGCGGTGCGCGTCGACATGCCGAAGCTCCAAGCTTGGAAGCAGGGGATCACCAGCAAACTGAACCAGGGCATCAACACCCTGCTCAAGGGCAACGGGGCGACCACCGTGTTCGGCGACGCCAAGATCACCGGTCCCCACGAGGTGACCGTGACGTCGAAGGACGGGACCACCGTCTACACCGCCGATCACATCGTGATCGCGACGGGCAGCCGCCCCATCGAAATCCCGGGGTTCTCGTACGCCGACGGCCCCGTGCTCGACAGCACCAAGGCGCTCGCCCTCACCTCGCTTCCGGAGCGGTTGGTCGTCATGGGCGGTGGCTACATTGGCCTCGAGCTCGGCAGCATGCTGGCGAAGTTCGGCGCCAAGGTCACGGTCGTCGAAGGTACGAAGACGCTGATGCCTGGCTTTGACCCGGATTGCACCAAGGTGATTGAGCGCAAGCTGAAGAAGGCCGGCGTTCACATCGTCACCGAGGCCAAGGCTTTGGGTTGGGACAAGACGGCCGACGGCATCGCGGTTCGTATCGGGACCCCGCAGGGCGAGTCGGCGATCGCGGCGGACGCCGTGCTCGTCACCGTGGGACGGTTCCCCAACACGGAAGACGTTGGGTTGGAGGCGGTGGGCATCGAGAAGGATGGCCGTTTCATCAAGGTCGACGCCCAACGCCGGACATCCGTCCCGCACATCTTCGCGATTGGTGACGTGGCCGGGCAGCCGATGCTCGCGCACAAGGCGTCGTACGAAGGGGAACTGGTGGCGGAGGTCATCGCCGGCCATCGACGTCAGTACGACGCGAAGACCGTGCCGGCCGTCGTCTTCACCGATCCGGAGATCGCGGTCGCCGGGCTCGACGAGGCCGCTGCGCGCGCGCGCGGCGAGGTCAAGGTCGGCAAGGTCCCGTACGCGGCGATCGGTCGCGCCCTGACGACGGGCGACACCGAGGGGTTCTTCAAGGTGATCCTCGACGCGAACACCCGCGAGGTCCTTGGGGTGACGATCTGCGGTCAGCATGCCTCCGACCTGATCTCGGAGGCGGCGCTCGCCGTCGAGATGGCGGCCGAGGGCCTGGATCTCGGCCTGACGATCCACCCGCACCCGACGCTCGGTGAGGGCATCATGGAGGCTGCGAAGGCCGCGCTGGGCGAGGCGATTCACATCCTCAACCGGTAGGCGTCGCCGCTTCCGCCTCCGGGTGCCAAGTGCACGCGAGGCGGTGTGCGGTCTCTGGCGCGAGCAGAACGCCGTGTCGGTGGTGCCCGACCGCCAACGCAATCCGCGGGTGGCAGGTCGCTCCGACGCGTGGCCGCCCGTCGCTGAACATGGGACGCAGGCCACACCGAAGCGCGACGATCGCAAGCTCTTCGATCGCGGGAACGACGCGTGTGGCCTCGCGCAGCAGGTGGAGGACGGGGCGGACGCGCGGCGTACGGTCGTGCCCTCGTTCCTCCATCGTGGCGCCGATCACCAGACGCCCTTCGTCGCGCGGCACCACGTAGACGCGCGGGGTTCGGACAACGTGGTCGAGCAAGGTCTCGCCCTGCAGCACGACGACTTGACCTTGGACAGGTACGATCGGCTCGGGACAGAGCTCCGGTGCGAGGTGACGGGCGGCGGCACCGGTGGCGAGCACGACGCCCTCGTACGTGCCTAGCTCCGCGCCGTCGGGGTCGATCAACGTCACGGCGCGGTCGTCGGGTTCGATGCGGCCGATCGCGACGTGAGGGCGGACCTCCACACCGGCCGACGTGAGCGCGGCGACGAGGGCCTCGACGGCGGCCTGTGCGTCCACTTGATGGTCGTCTGGGGCTGCGAAGCCGCCGGCGAGCCGGGGATGAAGCGCGGGCTCACGCTGCCGAAGCGCGCGGACCGTGAGGGGCTCATACCGCAGGCCCTCGCGCGCGAGCGTCGCCGCGTGGTGCTGCAACGCCGTCCATTCATCGGCATCTGCCGCGATGAGCAGCGTACCCCCCGTGCGAAACCCGATGGTGCGCCGCGATCCCGCTTCGAGTTCACGGGCGAATGCCGGCCAGCGGCGTGCACTCTGAACCGCCATCGCGTGGGTGTCTGCGGGCAACTCCTCGGCCTCGCAGAGCGGCGCCAGCATCCCGGCGGCGACGCCGCTCGCACCATCGCCAAGGCGCCCGGCGTCCCACACGGTCACCCGATCGCCGCGCTGATGGAGGCGCCAAGCGGTCGATAGTCCGATGATCCCGCCGCCGATCACCGCGATGCGTCGCTGCGTCATCGCAGGGCCCGGCGGAGCTGCGCGACCGTCGCGGCGGGGTCGTCGGCGGAGGCGACAGCGCCGAGAACGGCGACCCCGTGGGCCCCTGCTCGGCGGACGGCGTCGATGTCCTCGACCGTCAGGCCGCCGATGGCGATGACCGGATGGCGTGCGCGCGCGGCCCAAGCGGAGAACCTCGCGAGGCCGAGGCCGGGAGGTGCCGCGGCTTTCGACGAGGTCGCGAAAACGGGGCCGATGCCGATGTAGTCGACGGGGGCGTCGTCGAGCGCGATCAACGCCTCCCACGTGTTCGCGGTCGCGCCCAGCAGACGATGCCGACCCAAACGCCGCCGGGCCTCTTGCGGAGAGAGGTCGTGGGCGCCGACGTGCGCGCCCACGCCGAGCTCCGCGGCCAAGTCCACGCGGTCGTCGATGACGAGCGTGACGCCGGCTGCGGCGCATGCACCGGCAATGTGCGCTGCGATGACGCGAAGGGCTGCATCGTCTCCGTGCTTTTCGCGAAGCTGCACCGCGTCCGCGCCACCCGCGATCGCGGCCTCCGCGATCGCGAGGTGGCCCAATCCGCGTCCGAGGTTGGCGTCGGTCAACACATGGAGGGCGGGGACCGTCACCGCCGCCCCTTGCGCGCGGCGGGCGGTGCCGGGCGGGGGTCGGGGGCGCGCTCGGCGAGGTACCAAGCGGCCGTCGCGAGGGCGGCGACGTTGTCGCGCACGAGGTGGGGATCGACCTTATCGAAGGTGTCCGCTTCCGTGTGGTGGACGGGCCAATAGCCCGTCATGTCGTGGGAGAGCCCAAGGCCGACGACGCCGAGGGGGAGCAGCGGCGAGATGTCGGCCCCGCTGTGGCCGAGGCTGACATCCCCAGCGCCCAGCGGGGCGAGCAGTCGCGCGAGCGGCGCGAGGGCCTCGGCGACGGCGGTTGCACGCGTCGGGTCGCTGCTGCCATCGGCGGTCTCGGCCTCCACGCCAAAGCCGAGGGGGCGTCCGCTGCCGGTGTCGTCCTCGATGGCGTAGAGGATGCGTTCGCGGCCATGCGCAGCGGCGAAGGCCTTGCCACCGGCCAAGCCGTTCTCTTCGTTCGTGTACAGCACAGCGCGGACGGTGCGACGTGGAGGCGTGGGCGCTTGGCGCAACAGGTCGAGGGCCGCCATCACGGTGACGCAGCCTGCACCGTCGTCCTGTGCACCTTGGCCGACGTCCCAACTGTCGAGGTGGCAGCCGAGGACGATGACCTCCTCGGGGGTCTCCCGTCCTGCGAGGGTCGCGACCACGTTGGCGGAGCGCGCGGTCCCCGCTTGGCTGGCCGTCAGCGAGAGGTGCAGCCGCGGGGTGACGCCCGCGTCTTGGAGGCGATGGAGCCTTGTGGCGTCCTCGAGGGTGATCGCGGCGGCGGGGATCGGGGTGACGTCGCCGCCGTACCGCTGGTTCCCGGTGTGCGGGGTATCGAGGCTGATCGGGGAGACGGAGCGTACCAGCGATGCGACGGCGCCGGCCCGCGCGGCGACGGTCGCGCCTTCGCCGCGGTACCTGACGGTGTCGCCGTACGTCGTGAACGGGACGTCCCACACGATCATCCGGCCCTTGGCCTGTGCCTTCACATCTTCGAACGCCTCGAACGACGAGACCACGAGGACGTCTGCCGTGAGGCCCTCCCCGGTCGTCGCGACGGAGTTGCCGAGAGCCAACGCATGCAAGGGTCGGTCGAGGGGCGATGTTTCGCGGAGGTTCAGGGCGCCGCGACGCCAAACGGGGACGTCCACGGGCTCGAGGGCCACGTCATGCCCGTCAGCGAGCAGCGCGTCGTTGGCCCAGGCGATGGCGCGGTCGAGGGCGTCGGTGCCGCTGAGGCGGTGGCCGATGGTGTCGCAAAGGACACGGAGCTCCTCGTAGGCCTCGCCGGAGGCGCGCGCGGCTGCTTGAAGCGCCCCGACGACCGCCGCGTCGTCCTCGACCCCCTGCGCGTGGGCGCCCGCGATGTGGGTCATGACCACGAGCCCTGCGAGCATACGACCTCCCTAGCGCTCCCGATGTATCCTGCCGTGCCCTGTTCGCCGCGCTAAGCGTGGGGGGGAGGCGCCTCGATGCAAGGTTGGGACGACGTCCTGGAGGACGAGCTCTCTGGGGTGACGCCCGCGGCGTGGCTTGGCGCGATGGCGGGGGCGCTCGCCGGCGATGTCGCCGTGGCGTGGCCGCTCGCGGGGCACGATGGCGCGTCGGCGGCCTCGCTGGTGGGGGTGTCTGCGCTGCTACACGCCGGCGTCGCGGGGCTCGCCGGGGGCCTGCTTTCGCGCGTTCGCCTGTCGGGCTCCGTTCGGTTCGGGGTGGCGGCGTCATGGTTGGTCGCTTGGATGCTGCTGCCGCTCGTCGGAGAGCGGCCGCCGGCTCAGGCGGTGCTCGCGCTCGCTGGGATCCCGCTGGCGGGCGTTCTGGCGACTTGGAATGCCTCGGCGATCTCGGCGAGGCGGGCCCAGGGCTGGCGCCCGGTCGTCGGGTGGCGGGCGATCGGACTCGGCTGGGTCCTGACGTGCGCGGCGATCGCGGCGTTCGTCTCCGTGACAGAGGCCCCCCGTACCGCCGTGCCGCATCGTCGCGCGTCGCTGTTGGTGACGGTCGAGGGCTGGCATGGCACGGACAGCCTCCTCGCGGCGCCCGCGGTGACGTTCACGTCCTTCGTCGCAGCGAGTGATGCCTTGGTCCCCGCGACGGCGGTGTTGCTCACGGGCGCTTCGCCGCTTCGTAGCGGCGTGAGTGGGCCGGACGACGCCCTCGCCCCGACCCGGGCCACCCTCGCAACCCGGGCCGATGCGGTGGGGTTGCTCACCGCTGCGTTCGTGGGACGGCGCGAACTGAGCCTCGAATCTGGCGTGCTGCACGGTGTGCGACACGCGGACGATCGGCTCGGCCCGGTGCCAGGCCTGCTGCGGCTGGGGCTCGTCCGGAGCGTGCTTGCGTTGGTCCCCTTCGTGACGGACACGGTCGCGGCGGATCGGTCGGATCAGCAGGTCGTTGCTGCAGCACGCGGATGGCTGCGGCGCGCAGGGGACCAGCCCTTTTGGGCGTGGGTGCACCTGCGCGAGGCCGATGGCGCCTCGCAGAAGATCGCGGACCTGCGAGACGCGCTCGCGCTCTCGACGCGGACGACGCAACTGACCGTGATCGGTGTGCCGCGTGTGGATGAAGCCGAGCAGCCCGGTTCGTTCTCGCCAGAGGTCATCACGGTCGGGGCGCAGATCGCTTGGCCGGGCTTGCCAGGCTCGATGGACGTGTCCGCCAACGTGCGCGCGCTCGATGTCGCCCCGACGGTGTCCGCTTGGCTCTCGGGTCTCGAGACCGACTCCTACACGGGCGTCGATCTCGTCAGCTTTCTGACCGGCAAACGCAGCCGTGATCTGCCGGCGACGCTCGCGTTGACGACGGCGGACAACCATCGCCTGCTGGGCTACCTCGACGGCGCCGTGTGGGCGCGCTGGGATGTGGAGGCGGACGTGGTGCAACTCTTCGATCGCGTGGCCGGGGTCGAGGTGGGGGCTGACGCGGCCGATCTCACCGCGCAGGTCCGGGGTGCACTCGCGGAGGAGGCGTCGACGCCTGAGCGCGTCGACCGCCGCGTGCGTCCTCGCGCGTTGACCGCGGCGGTGCGCTGATGCGCCGATACACGGTTCGGCAACTCTGCGCGGAGGTCAACGCGGTGTTGACCGAGCGGTACCCGTTGCTGGAGGTGGAGGGCGAGGTCACGGGACGCAGCGTGCCGGCGTCAGGCCATGGCTACTTGACGATGACGGAGGGCGACACCCAACTCTCGGTCGTCTTCTGGCGCGCGACCTGGAACGGCCTCGGCTGGCAGCCCAAGATCGGGGACAAGGTCGTTGTCCGCGGCAAGATGGGGTCGTACAAATCCCAGTTTCAGGTCATCGGCGCGATGGTGTCGCCGTTGGGGGCAGGCGCTTGGGCGGCGGAGCTGGCCCGGCGCCGTGCACGGTTGGAGTCCGAAGGCCTGCTCGACCCGCGCCGCAAGCGGCCGCTCCCGACGATGCCGCGTGTCGTGGGCGTCGCGACGTCACTCACCGGCGCGGCGCTGCAGGACTTCCTCAAGGTCAGCCGCGACCGTTTCCCGGCCGCACGGATCGTCGTGGGGCCGTGCGTGGTTCAAGGGGCTGCCGCGCCAGCCTCGGTGCAGGCGGCGGTCGAGCTGCTCCTCGAGGAGGGCCGCGCCGAGTTGATCGTCGTCACCCGTGGTGGCGGCAGCAAGGAGGACCTCGTCGCGTTCCACGACGAGGGGCTCGCACGCTTCCTCGCGCACGCGCCCGTCCCCATCGTCAGCGCCGTCGGGCACCAGATCGACACCACGCTCTGTGACCTCGTCGCCGACTGCGTCGCGGCGACCCCCTCGGAGGCCGCCGTCCTGGCGCTGCCCGACGCCGGCATGCTCGCGCAGCGTGTGGATGGCGCTTCCCTCGCCCTTGAAGCGGCCCTGCGTGCCCGGTTGCAGCGTGCCCGGCTCGCCCTCCAGGGCGCACAGCAGCGGTTGCGGCACCCTTCCGAGCGCCTCGACTTGGTACGTCGCCGGGCCCGGGAGGCGTCGGAGCGGCTCGCGGTGGCGATGCGTGGGCGCCTGCAATCGGCGCGTCTGCGGGTCGCGCCGCTCGCGGAGCGCTTGGAAGCCAGGACGCAAAGGCAGTTGGAACGGAGCCGGACGCGCGTCGTCAACCTGGAAGCCCGCGCCCGCGCGCTGTCGCCGACCGCGGTGCTCGCCCGGGGGTTCGCCGTGGTGACGAGCACACGTGGCGTGGTGACGGATGCAGACGGTGTGCGTACCGGCGAACGCTTGCGCATCCGGTTGGCGCGCGGCACCGTGGATGCGACGGCGCTTGCGCCGGTGGCACCCGATGTGGCGGAGGGGTCGTGATGGCGCGGCGGGGACGGACGCGGCGGCTTGTGGCGCTCGGGGGCGTCGTCCTCGCGATCGTGACAGGGTGCCAAGGCGCGGCCGTGGCGCCTGCTCCGACGTTTGAGGAGGCCGCGCCGGATCCTGCGGAGGCGCCCGGCCGCCTTGACGCCGCGCTCTTGCGGATTGCGACGGAGGTCCAGCCAGCGGGGAGCAAGTTCCAGGCGTTGCGCGCGGTGACGGGGCCTACCCTCGCGGAGGAGGCGTGGCCGACGGGTGAGGTGGCGCGGCTCGGCCTCGTGTTCGCGATTCGGCGCTCTCAGCCGATCGAACGGAGCGCTTGGCAGACGTTGCAGGTTGGCCGTCTGGTGTGGGACAGCACGACGCGCTCGGCTTCGCTCGACAGGTTCTCCGCCGGCGGCGAGGGGTCCACCCGGTTGCTCGGCGAGGTCAGTCAGGCCGTGTCGCGGTGGCTACGCGCCGAGAACGCCGACGTCGTCGTGCCGGCGGCAGCG
>JBJONI010000011.1:0-4779 GCA_046051915.1 Pseudomonadota bacterium | reverse complement strand
CCAACCCGCTCGACGCCGACTCCGACGACGACGGGCTGTCGGACGGAGACGAGGCCGCCGCCGGCACCAACCCGAACGCCGCCGACACCGACAACGACGGGCTCTCGGACCTCTCGGAGCTCGCCTTTGGCAGCGACCCGGGTGTCTCAGACACCGACGCCGACGGTCTGAGCGACGCCGCCGAGTTCGTGGCCGGCACCGACCCCACCGACGCCGACACCGATGACGACGGCCGGACCGATGGCGACGAGATCGCAGCGGGCACCAACCCGAACCTCGGCGACACCGACGGAGACGGGCTGCTCGACGGGGATCCCTTGGAGCCGAACGCGCTGCTCGCCGACACCGACGCCGACGGCATCGAGGATGGCGCGGAAGTGGCTGCGGGCACCAACCCGGCCGACGCGGACTCTGACGACGATGGCCTCGACGACGCCGCGGAGGCCACCTTCGGGAGCAACCCGCTCAACGCCGATTCGGACGCCGACGGGGCGACCGACCTGCAGGAGTTCCTCGGGGGCACGTCGCCGACCGATGCCGACTCCGACGACGACGGCTTGAGCGACGGCGCCGAGGACGCCGCAGGTACGGATCCCCTGGATGCCGACTCCGACGACGACGGCCTGATCGACGGGAACCCGCTCGAGCCCGACGCCCTCGACCCCGACACCGACGCGGATGGCCTGAACGATGGCGACGAGGTCACGGCCGGCACGAACCCGCTGGATGCCGACTCCGATGACGACGGGTTGCTCGACGGCGCCGAGGCGCTGTTCGGCAGCTCTCCGCTCGACGCCGACACCGACGACGATGGACTCAGCGACGCCGACGAGTTCGCGCTCGGCAGCGATCCGAACGACGCCGACACCGACGACGACGGCCTCGGCGACGCCGTGGAGGTCACGACGACGTTCACGGATCCAACCGTCGCCGACACCGATGCGGACGGGTTGAACGACGGGGCGGAGGGCCCGCTCGGCACCGACCCGCTGACGGGGGACACCGACAACGACGGGTTGCTCGACGGGACCGAGGTCACGCTGGGCACCGATCCGCTAGACCCCGACACCGATGGGGAGGGCCTCGACGACGGGGAGGAGGTCGCCTACGGCACCGACCCGTTCGACATCGACACCGACGGCGACGGCGAAAACGACTTCGACGAGATCGTCAACGGTTGGGATCCGCTCGACCCCGCAATCCCGGTCGGCCCGATCGTGTTGATCACCGAAGTCGTCGACCACGCCACCCTGCCGGGCGCCCGCTACATCGAGCTGTACAACGCGGGCGACCAAGCTCAATCGCTAAACGGTTGGAAGATCCTTCGGTACAACAACGGCAGCACGTCGTCGAGCGCGACCACGAACCTCACAACGACGGTGACGTTGCAGCCTGGCGCTTTCTGGCTGATCGCGAGCAGCAACAGCACCACGACCGGGTTCCCGTTCGCCTACCCAGGCTTCGATACGACGATCGTCCAGTACAACGGCAACACGTCGTCGGACGGCAACGACGTCTACCAGCTCGTCAACAACACCAACGCCGTGCACGACCAGTACGGTACGATCGGGCAAGTGCCACTTGCGGGCACGAGCTGGAACTTCCTCGATAGCTTCGCGCGCCGAAACACCGGCATCAACGCGCCGAACCCGACGTTCACCCTCTCGGAGTGGACCATCACCGCCGGCGCCGCCGGCACCACCCCCGGCGTCCGCTGACGGAGGTCCCATGTACCCGCTGCTGCTCTCGCTCTCCGCCTTCGCCTACAGCGGCGGCAAAACGGGCTCGTCCGTCACTGGCTGCACGTCGTGCCATGGCGTCTCCGCCGATGCGACGACCACGACGACGATCACGCCCGCGAGCACCACCATCTTCCCGGGTGCGACGATCAACGTGGTCGTCCGTGTCGCAAGTTCAAACCCCGCGAAGCTCGGCGCCGGGTTCGACCTTTCGGCGACCGGCGGAACGCTCGTGAAGCCCTCCGGCGCCACCGACGTCCAGATCGCTGCCGGTGAGGCCACCCACACCGCGCGCAAATCGTTCACCGCCCTGGCCACCACGTTCACGGTCCAATGGACGGCCCCGCTCACCGAGGGCCCCTACACGCTCCGGGCAGCAGGCAACGCGGTCAACGCCAACGGGGCCTCCTCCGGCGACGGCTGGTCGTTGACCACCGCCAGCCTGTTGGTCGACGACGGCTGCGACGACCTCGACTTCGACGGCTTCACCGATTGTGCCGGGGACTGCGACGACCTGAGCGACCTCGTGTTCCCGGGCGCCACCGAGACCTGCGATGGCATCGACGAGGACTGCAATGGCGCGGTGGACGATGACGCGATCGACGCGTTCGCCTGGGTCGTTGACGGCGACGGCGACGGTTGGGGAGCCGTCGACCCCTTCTTCGCCTGCGCCGAACCCGCCAACACCGTCGAGTTCCCGTACGACTGCAACGACACGACCCCGTTCATCAACCCAGAAGTCACCGAGATCCCGTACAACGACATCGACGAGAACTGCAACAGCCTGATCGGCGTGTTCGACGACGATGACGCAGACCTCGACGGTGTCTCGATCGACGCGGACTGCGACGATCAGGACCCCGGCCGGTTCCCCGGCAACCCCGAGTCGCCGTACAACGGGATCGACGAGGACTGCGATGGCGCCGACCTCACCGACGTCGATGGCGACGGCTTCCCGATCGGGTCCGACTGTGACGACCAAAACCCGGCCCGAAACCCGCTCGCGGTCGAGGTCTGCAACGGTATCGACGACGACTGCGGCAACGGCGCGGACGTGGACGCGATCGACGGCACCCTCAGCGCCATCGACGCCGACGGCGATGGCTACGGCGGCGACAACGATCTGCGGACGTTCTGCGGGCCCGTCGCCGCTGGCCGCTCGGCCAACCTCGGTGACTGCAACGACCTGGACCCAAGCCGAAACCCTGGCGTCTCCGAGGTCCCCTACGACGGCTTCGATCAGGACTGCTCCGGAGCTGACCTGGTCGACGTCGACGGGGATGGTCAGACGGCGGCGGTGCTGGGCGGTCCGGACTGCGACGACGCCAACGTCGCTGCGTACAACGGCGCCACCGAGATCTGGTACGACGGCGTCGATCAGGCGTGCGACGGCGGTGACGACTTCGACCGCGATGGTGACGGCGTCCGTCGTGACGGGGACTGCGACGACACGAACGCGTCGATCCGCCCGGGCTTGGTCGACGTTCCCTACGATGGCATCGACCAGGACTGTTCGGGCGGTGACCTCGTCGACGTCGACGGCGACCGGTACGCGTTCCCTGCCGATTGCAACGACAGCAGCCCGCTGATCAACCCGGGTCGCACCGAGATTTGGTACAACGACCTCGACGAGAACTGCGACGGCAACGACGCCGACCAGGACCTCGACGGCGCGACCGCCTCCACGTCCGGCGGCACCGACTGCGACGACACGAACGCCGCGGTTCGTCCCGGCGCGGCCGACGTCTTCTACGACGGCATCGACAGCGACTGCGCCGGCAACGATGATTTCGACCGCGACGGCGACGGCTACGGGTCCGCCACGTACGGCGGTATCGACTGCGACGATGGCAACCCCGCGCGCTTCCCGGGTGCCGCCGAGCCCGAAGGATCTCCGATCGACCTCGACTGCTCCGGCTCCGCGGCGGGCGACGTCGACGGCGACGGCTACGTGGCGATCAACGCCGGTGGCGATGACTGCGACGATGCCTCGTCCGCGATCAACCCCGGCGCCACCGAGACTTGGTACGACGAAGTGGACCAGGACTGTTCCGGTGGAAGTGACGACGACCAAGACGGCGACGGCTTCGATCTGGGCCCCGACGACTGTGATGACCTCTCCGCGACCACCTTCCTCGGTGCGGCCGACAGTTGGTACGACGGCGTCGACAGCGACTGCGCCGGCGACGACGACTTCGACCAAGACGGGGACGCCCAACGCGTCGACGGCGGCGACTGCGACGACACCGACCGCAGCATCGGCGCGGGCTTCGGTGATGCTTGGTACGACGGCGTCGACAGCGATTGCGCTGGCGACGATGACTTCGATCAAGACGCCGATGGCGTGCAACTCGCCCAGGACTGCGACGACACCGACGCTTCGGTGGCCCCCGGACGCAGCGAAGTGGCCTACGACGGGATCGACCAGGACTGCTCCGGCGCCGACCTCGCCGACGTTGACGGCGATGGTTCGCTGTTCCCCAACGACTGCGACGATGGCGATCCGGACCGCTACCCTGGGGCGAACGATGCCTGGTATGACGGTTTCGACGCAGACTGTGCGGGCAACAACGACTTCGACCGCGACGGGGACGGCAGCGAGCTGCCGGCCGATTGTGACGACGGTGATGCGTCGATCCGACCTGGCGTGACCGAGACTTGGTACGACGGGATCGATCAGGACTGCGACGGCACCAGCGACTTTGACCAAGACGGCGACGGGACCGATGTCAGCAGCGATTGCGACGACACCGATGCGGCGCGCACGCCCGGCCAGCCCGAGATCCCCTACGACGGCATCGACCAGGATTGCTCGGGGTCCGACCTCGTCGACGTCGACGGCGACGGGGTCCCGGCCCCGGCGGATTGCGATGACGACGACGCAGACCGCGCGCCGGGCCAGACGGAAGTGCTCGATGATGGCATCGACCAGGACTGCGACGGGATCGACGCGACGACGCCCGGCCCGTTCGACACCTCCGACAGCGCTGGGCTGGAGACAGGGGATTCAGGCCTTGATTCGCCGACCGATACCCCCGTC
>JBJONI010000010.1:0-5916 GCA_046051915.1 Pseudomonadota bacterium | reverse complement strand
AGCGCTGCAACCTTCAATGCCGACATTGCCACGTGGATGCGGGACCGGACCGCGACGAGGTGATGTCGGACGCCGTGGTCGACGCTGCCTTGACGTGGGTCGCGCGCGGCGTGTTCCCGGTCGTCGATCTCACGGGTGGGGCGCCCGAGTTGCACCCGCGATTTCGGGAGATCGTCGCGCATGCCGCGGCGCACGGCTGCCATGTGATCGACCGCTGCAACCTCACCATCCTGCGGACGGCACGCCACGCCGACCTGCCGCAGTTCTTCGCCGCGCACGGCGTCGAGGTCGTCGCCAGCCTCCCGCACTGGCGTCGACCCAACACCGACCGCCAGCGCGGCGACGGTGTGTACGACGCCTCGATCGCCGCACTCCACGCGCTGAATCAGGCCGGTTACGGCTCTGGAGACCCGCGCCGCGTGCTCACGCTCGTGCACAACCCGATCGGGGCGTTCCTGCCCGCGGGCGAAGCGGCGATGGAGCGCGCGTGGAAGACGGGCCTCGCGCGCGAGCACGGCGTCCACTTCGATCGGCTGATCGCCCTGACCAACCTCCCGGTCAGCCGCTTCCTCGCCGACCTCGACGCGCGCGACGATGTCGAGCGCTACCTGACCCTGCTGGTCGAGTCCTTCAACGCAGCGACCGTGTCCGGCCTCATGTGCCGCGACACGTGGAGCGTCGGCTGGGACGGCACCTTGTACGACTGCGATTTCCACCAGATGCTCGACCAACCCATGGATACGCCAAGGCCAACCCTCGCAGAGGCCGATCTCGATGCGATCGCCAAGCGACGGGTGGTGCCCGCGCAGCACTGCTACGGCTGTACGGCGGGCGCGGGGAGCTCGTGCGGGGGCGCGCTCACCTGAGGCTTCACACCCCGCGTGCCTCGGCCGGCCACAGCACCTTGTGCAGCTGGAGCTGGTAGCGAACGGCGAGGCGATCGGCGACGATCCGTTCGGCGAGCCACGTGGGGTCGAGGGCGCCCCACACGGGGCTGAACAACACGGGAACCTTTGGTCTCCGTGTCCGCACGACGTCGGCCGCCCAAGCGTAGTCGCCCTCGGACGCGAGCACGACCTTGATCTCGTCGGTGTCACGCAGCCGCTCGAGGTTCTCCCACAGGTTCGCCCTCGCCTCACCGGAGTCGGGCGCCTTGAGGTCGAGGATGATGTGCACGCCCCGCGGGACGTCGTCGATCGGACGCGAGCCGCTGGTCTCGAGCAACACCTCGCACCCCGCGTCGAGCAAGGCCTGCATCAGCGGGACCGCGGCGCGCTGGACCAAGGGCTCGCCGCCCGTGACCTCGACCGTGGGGATCCCAAACGCCAACGCCTCGGCGACGACCTCCTCCACCGGACGCCAGGTCCCGCCGGTGAAGGAGAACGTCGTGTCGCACCAACGGCATCGAAGGTTGCACCCCGTCAGGCGAACGAACACACACGGCTTGCCGACGTGGGTGCTCTCCCCCTGCACCGAGGCGTAGACCTCGCTGATCCGAAGCATGCGGTCGCGGTCGATCGGTGCGCTCATGACAGGCGGAGGTAACGCACACGCCGCCGGCTCGCGAAGAATCGACGCCGACGGGGTTGCTCCGAGCCGACCGCCGATGCAACCTTCCCGGCGTGGAGGGCAGATGCGCGTTGCGATCGCATGGATGTGGATGCTCATGGCCTGCGGCCCCGACTTCGCGTCGGTCCAAGCCGCCGACGACGTCGCCTCGTACGATGCTTGGATCCGTGAGCAAGGCCCCACGGGATCGTCGGGTCGCCACGCCCTCGCGCGCCTCGACGTGCTTCTCAAGGAGAAGGCCCGCCTCGCCAAGGACGTGGCTGCGTACGACCGGTGGCTCGAGCTCTTTCCCGCCCACGGAGACCGGGAAGAAATCGTTGGTGAACGTCAAAAACTTCTCTTCGACCAGGCAGAGGCAGCGGGAACCGCCGCAGCGTGGCAGGCGTTCCTCGACGGCTGCCCGGATGCGCCTGGGGATCGCAAGGCCGAGGCTGCTTTGGGCCTCGCGGCCGCGTCGTACGCGAGCAGCCTTCAGATCGGCCCGGTCGAGGTCGGGCCGATCAACCTCGCCCGCGACCCCGCTGGGCCCAAAAACGGCTTCGTCTACTCCTCGACGATCACCAACAACGGAGCGCAAACCATCGATCTACTCCGTATGAACCTTGTTTTTACGGATGCATCCGGCGCTCCGATCCAGTTTGTCACCACGACGATTGCGGCGCCACCCGGCACCGAGCGCATTCCCCCCGAGCAGCAACAGCCGATGGGTCCAGGCGACAAGCGCATGTTCTTCTACATGACGGGCAAGAAGATCGAAGGCGCCGTCGCCCAGGCGGTCGTCCCCGCGCGCGCGCGGTTCGCCGCCGTCGCGCCCGCCACGTCGCCAGCCGACCCGCCCACCGCCACGACGCCGTGACCCAACGCCCCTACGGTCTGGCGCTCCTCGCCGCCGTCGTCGCCTGCACCGTGCCCGAGGCGCTCCAGGCCCCCGACGAGGCGTGCGCGCCCCTACCTCCCGACCGCGTCCTGATCGGTGAGATCGGCTGTGCGGCGTGGCGCATCAGCGGCGGCGAGGGGACGTACGACGACACCCTGATCGCGACGCCGTCGTTCCGTGCCGTTCTGCGGCACCCGATCGCCAGCGTCGGACAAGCCGGACTCGGTGGGGGCACGATCGTCGATGCCGCGGCCTGGGGACGCTCCGACGTCGTCCATGAGATCGTCCCGCTCGTCGACGGCGGCTGGCTGCTCGTCGACGTCTTCCTGCCCACCGACGAGGGGGTCATCGTCGAAGGCGTGGTGCGGAGCCTCCCGTCTCGGCCGCTGCCGACCGAGGGGCAGCGGCGGAGGCTCACCTGGGCCGTGGTCGACGGCGGGCGCGGCCTGCGCGCAATCGGGGCCGACGGCTTTCTGGTGCACTTCGACGAACCCGTCGAGCCCATCGACGGGTGGTGGGTCGCAGGCCGTACGGTGCTCGGGCATCGCGGGACCGTCCTGCGCGACGAGGGCGGACGTATCGAAGTCTCGGGCACCGACACCCTCTGGTTCGCCAGCACCGACGATGCGTGGGGCTTGCGCGGCGACCCGATGCAAACCGTCGGAGGTGCAGCGCCCGATGCGGAGCGCGTCGAGGCGTGGGACGCACAGTCGCTGCGGGCCGTCCTCCCCGTCGTCGACGGCAGCTTCAGCGGCGAGGTCCCCGCCACCGTCACCCGGTTGCGCGCCGTCGCGGCCACCCGCGCGCCGTCGCCGTTTGCCCCCGCGGCTGAGGGCCTCACGCTCGCCGTCGGCGCACCGGGCCGCGTGCAGATCACGCCCGCGTGGGACGCCGACGCCCGCCCGATCACCGCGCAGTGGCGCTTCGCCGACGGACGCACGGGTCAAGACGTCCTGCCGCCCGACGGCGGCATCCTGTCCCTTGGGGCAGGTCGCGTGGCGCTGACGGTGACCGCCGGCCCTGCGCGACCCCGTCGCACGTTGAACCTCACGCTTGGGCCCAGTGCCACCCCGACCCTCGGGGTCGATCTTCGTGCGACGTGGGACCCCGGTCTGACGGTACCGGTGACGCTCGACTGGCCGGCGAGCCGCGACGCCAGCGTCCGCGACACCGCCACCGGACGCACGCGGGAGGCCCTCGCTGCGGGGTACGTCTACGCGGTGCAAACGGCGCGCGATGACGTCCCGGCGGTCAGCCAATGGCTCAACGACGTCCCCTGGATCCGCACGACGGCCGGCCTCACGTTGACCCATCCGTCGGGCTGGGCGATCACCGGCTGGCCCGCGCGGGCCGACGGGCGACGCGCTGCGCACGGGGCACCGAGGGCGAGCGCGCTGAGCCCCGACGACGCGAGCGCTGCGCTCACCGATCTCGGCGCCGTTCACCGCCGCGCCAACCTCGCATGGCTACGCGCTGCGGGTGGCCTCGGCCCCTACCCGGACCGCGTCGCGCTCGAACCGCCGGGGCCAGCGCCGTTCGAAGCTTGGGCGCCTTGGTTCGATGCGCTCAACGCCTACCGGTTCTTGCTGCCCGATGGCCCCGTGACGTGGCTCGAAGTCGACGACCGCGTCCTGCCGTCGCCCTCCGCGTTGGAGCGGGCCGTGACGTACGGCACCCTCTCGACGGGGGACGGCGCGTGGGTCTGGTTGACGGTCGACGGGGCCCCCCCTGGCAGCGTCCTGAGCAGCGGCTCGCCGGTTGCGCCGTCCCCAACCGCCGACACCGGGGCACCGAGCGACGAGCCCCTCCCCCGCGTCGCGACCGTCTCGCTGCACCGCCTACGACCTGGCATCGACACGCTCTGGCTATGGGGACCCGACGGCGCGCTCGGCGCCGTCGAGGTGACGACGGAGGACGCGAGCTTGTCGGCCCCGATCGGCGACGCCGCTTGGGTGATCGGGCTGGCCACGTCGTCGCGCACCACCGACTGGGCCGTCACCGCCCCCGTTTTTACGTCGCCGGACCGACGCCGTCCCGAGGGCGCGCCCGACGACGTCCCACCACCGGGATAGGTGCGGCTCCTTGGAGGCGCCTTGCCGTTCCGTCCGGCCGTCCTGCCCACCCTCGCGTCGCTCGGCGCGCTCGTGGTCCTCGGCAACCTGAGCGCGTGGCAGTACGGCCGACACCTCGACGCCAGCGCCCACCTCACCGAAGTCCATGCCCACCTGTACGGCCCGCCCGCGACCGAGGCCGACCTGGCCGCGGCCCCCGAGGACTTGGCGTGGCGCAAAGCGATCGTCCGTGGTCGCTTCCTCGACGCCGACGCGGCGTTGGTGCTCGGACACTTCGAGTTTGGCGCGCCCGGGTACGACCTCATCGTCCCGTTCGTGCCCGAGGGGAGCGACCGCCGGTTGCTCGTCCATCGCGGCTGGATCCCCTACGAAGACACGCAGGCCACCCTCGCACGCGTCGATACGCATGGAGAGACGCGCGTCATCGAGGGTCTGTTGCTCGCTATCGAGGGCGACGACACCCTCCAGCCGCTGCCCGCGTCGGCCGAACGGCCCGAAGCCTGGCCACAGGAGGTCGAGGCATGGTGGGGCGTCCCCTACCAGCGCCTCGGTCCGCCGTGGGCCAGCTTGGCCTCCCAACACCCCGACGCGTTGCCCGTCTACCTCGTCGTCGGACCGGCGCTCAGCAAGGGCGCGCGCAAGGACCCTGACGCCCTGCCTGTCAGCGGCTACATCGCCGAACCCAAGCAGATTGGCCATCTCGCCTACAGCGTCCAGTGGGCCCTGATCGGCGCGACCCTGACCGTCATCGGGGCGGTGGCGGGTTGGCGTCGTGGGACGAGGCTTGCGCAGGTAACGCCGTCAACGAGCTGAGGAACGCCTTCATCGAGGCGCGCTGCGTCTCCGTCCAAGCCAAGGGGCGCAGCGTCAGCTCGCGGTGTCCGAGCGCGGGCTGACCGGGTAGCGCGTTGTAGAACGCCAACACGTCGTCCAACGTCGAAAGGCTCCCGTCGTGCATGTACGGCGCGGTCTGTGCGACGTTGCGGAGCGACGGCGTCTTGAACGCGAGCACGAAGTCATCGAACGTCGGGTTGAGGTAGCGGAGCTCCGGGCAGTCGGCCGTGTCCGACCATGCGGATTTGCAGTTGAACTCGCTGTCGGCGACCGCCTGCGCCCCGACGGTGCGCCCTGGGTCGTAAGCGCCGGCATTCGGCAAGCCGAGGTTATGAAACGCGCGATCGGTGAGGAACGGCCCACGATGGCACGCCACGCAGTTGCCGTCTCGGACGAACAACCGAAGGCCCGCGAGCGCGTCGGCATCGAGCGCGCCGCCGCCGGTGGCGTCCCCCGCCTCCAGCGCATCGAGGTAGCGATCAAAGGGCGACACCCCCGGTAGCAGCGTGCGCTCGTAGGCCGCGATCGCCTTCGCGGCTTGCACCAACACGCGGGTCAGATCCT
>JBJONI010000009.1:0-25625 GCA_046051915.1 Pseudomonadota bacterium | reverse complement strand
CGTCACGACGCCAGACACCCGCCGCAGCGCCCGGAGATCTCGACGATGCGGGCGCGCGCCACCGCGTCGGGGATCGCGCCCGGCAAGCGCGCGAGATCGACCGGGGGCAAGCACAGGGCGACCCCGCAGGCGTCACATAGAAAGTGTGGATGCGCATCGCTTTTTTGGACACAGGCATCGTCGAGCTCATAGCGCCACGTGCGGTCCCCGAGGTCCATCCTGCGCAACAGCCGGACCTCGGCCAGATCGGCCAGCACCCGGAACACCGACGCCCGGTCAAAACCCCCTGCCGGCAGCCGGGACATCACCTCGTCGTGCGACAGCGGGCGCGCGAGCTCGTGCAACACCGTCAGCACCGCCAGACGCGGCGCGGTGGCGCGCAATCCGAGCGCCCGCAACCGCTCTCGCAGCTCGGCGGCGACGTCATGCGCGCCCGGGATCATCGACGAACCTCGAACGGGATGGCGACCGAGACGTCGGTCTCGCCCGGCAGCGTGCCGAGTCCGTCGGTTGCGGCCACGCCCTCGAGTCCAGCGACCTTGACCGCGACGCCGTCCTGCGGCGGCAGATGCTGGAGCGTCACGACGATCTCGCCGCTGCCGACCGCGAGAGGGGCCACCTCGTGCAGCAGGCCCAGCGGCAGGCCCCCGGCGTCGGTGTCCGCGTACGCGATGTCGAGGAGCGCGCCTTCGACCGCCCCGGTTGCCGGACTCTGGACGCCCAAGCCGGTCAGAAACACCTGATGCTCCTGCCCCTCGGCCGCGACCTCGGCGGTGATGTCGACGACCGGGTTGCTCGCCTCGTCGAAGAAGGCGACCGTGAGCTGGTAGCCTTCTCCAGCGGCGAGCACGGCGGGCGAGACCTCCGGCGTTCCGTCGAGATCGGCATCCGACCAGGTCGCGTCGATCGGCGGCGCGCCGCCGACGGTGCTGAACCCCAGCTGCACGGTGGTGATCAGCTCTTGCTCATCGCCGCCGCCGCCGCCGCCCGCGACGTCGGCACAAGCGGTGAGCATCCCCAAACCCCAGAGCAACCGACAACGCATACGTCCTCCGTGCGATCAAAGGTCCAACGCGAGCCAAACCCGGACATCACGTCCAGGCTCGTCCGCGTAGTACCTCAACAAACTGGTTGCATCCCGGTAACGGGCGTCGAGCAGGTTGCTCGCGTCCACACCGAGCTGAAGCGCGCGGTCCTCCAGTTGAAGCCGCACCCGTGCCGAGGCCCCCAGCAGCCCGTAGGCCGACGTCGGTGGGGCCAAATCCTCGGCGGCGGGGACCCGCGATCGCCCCACCCACTGGCCTCGCAGTCCGAGGGCAACGTCGGCGAGCACGCCTCGGCCCGGCGGACGCCCCCACAGCGTGGCCGTGCCGCGATCGGGCGGTGTGCCGACCACCTGCCCGGGCGCACCGAGCGCCTCGATCCGCACGAGCGCCGCTTGAACGTCGAGCCCGAGCGGCGCCTCGGGGGCCACCGAGGCCGCGCCGTCGACCCCGTAGACGCGAACGTCGCGCGCGAGCGTCGCAAAGGTCGGGAATGCGCCGCGCACGGTCACGTCGACCTCGAGGTCCCCGGCGGCGTTGCGGCTCGGAAGCGCCTGGATCCAGTCGAGGACGACCTGACCAAAGCCCGAGACCTCACCCGTGACCCAGCGATGCGCGCCAGACAGCGTGATCGACCCTCCGATCGAGCGCTCCGCACCCAACGTCGGGTCCGGCACGACAAAGACCGGCAGCGTCGGCGCCGTTCCGAGCAAGTACAGCTCATCCACGCTCGGCACCCGCGCGCCGGTCGACAGGTCCATCCTCAGGTCGAGACCTTCGCGGGTCAGGTGCGCGACGCCCCCCACCGACGCCGAGGCGACCGTCCACGACCGATCACACGCGACCCGCGCGTCGATGGGGCGACAGCTCGCGACATCGAGCACGCCACGGCGCTCGTAGCGGGCGAGGTCTTGGGGAAGGAAGAAGGCCGACCGCCCGACATGATCCACCCGCAAACTGAGCGAGACGTCGCCGCGCGGGAGACGCAGACGCTCCCACGCGAACGCGCCCACCCCAGCGCCTCGGTCATTGGGAAGCAGCGGCAGCCCGCTGTACAGGTGCTCCGAGAACCGGAGCTGGATCCCGACTCCGCCCTCGACGTCGGCCACCCCCCACCGCAACGCCGGGTGGGTCCAGCGCGCATCGAGCGACTGGGCACGACGCACGAAGTGGTACTGAGGCCCCGTCACGGCGTCCCGCACGGTGTCGTACTCACGCCGGTTGTTGTTCTGGAAGGCATAAACCGCCTCAAAACGCCCCCAACCACCGGCAACATCGACGTGCGCGGTCACCACATCGTGGTCGACCGCCTGCGACGGCCGTTCGAAGCGATAGGTCGACCGCCAGGTCTCTGCGCCCACCGGCAGGTCGGCCGACACCGCATCCGCCAGCGCCTCAGGCGTCGAAGCGCGCTGGCCGTAGAACACGCCCGCGCCCAACGCGTAGCGGCGCCAACCGACACGCAGCGTGCCGGGGGCGAACCGAAAGCCGGCGCTGACCCCGAGGTTGCCGGTGCGGCTCGCGGTGTTGCCGAGCACGTAGTCCGGCGCGACCAGCGCACGCCCCACGCTCCCGTTGGCCTCCATGCGCAGCGTCAGCCACGAGGCCCGGGCCGGCACGACGTCGAGACGCGCCGCGAGGAAGCCGCGAGAACCGTTGCTCGACCAGGACGCGCGCGCCATCCCACCGACGCCCGGCGTCGTCCGAAGCGCAGGCGGGGTCATCAGGATGACGCCCCCGAGGGCGTCCGGCCCGTACCAGGACGCCGCAGCCCCGCGGACCACCTCGATCTCGCCCGCAGCCGTCGGGTCGATCTCCGGCGCGTGATCGACGCCCCATGCTTGCCCCTCGTGCCGAACACCGTCGACGAGCAACAACAACCGCCGCTCGGTCAGGCCACGCACCATGGGCTTGCTCGTATCGGCCGTTCCACGCTGCGCCGTGACGCCGGGGACGCCGGCGAGCGTCTCGGCGAGGTCCGCCCCGGCCGAAGACGCAATCGCCTCGCCGTCGACCACCGCGCGCGCATGACCGTCCGACGCCTCAGGCGCCTCGGCGTGAATCACGATCTCCGCGGCGTCCTCGAAGCCTGCGGCGTCCACTTCGGCCTCATCGGTCGCAGCGGTCTCCTGGGCCCAGCCCACGCGCGCGCACCCCAACCATGCGACCACTTGCCAACGCATGCTGCGGACTTATTGCGACTCGGTCGCAATGGCAAGCCCGTAGCACTTTGTCACGGCGCCCAGAAGGTGACGTGGTTCCGGATGTCGGCCGCGACTTCACCCTCCGCCGTCGGGGTGAGGATCGCGAGGCCCTGCGCGACGCCCGCGCCAAAGTCCTCGCTTTCCACCTCGCACGTCCAGACGAGCGCGCCATCTTGAATCACCGCTGGGAGCAGGCTCCGGTAGGCGACGCGGTAGACCCCGTCGTCGGTCGGAAACACGTAGGCGCCGAACAGTACCGCTTGGCCGGCGCCGAGCACCTCGCCCTCAAAATCACCGCCGAGCGGCACACCTGCAGGATCGGTCGCCACGACGAGCGTCGCGAGGTTCCAACTCGACAGCCCCCCTTCGGGCACGTCGAACAACGTGCTCTGTACGACCCGGAAGCCCGTGCGGGGATCCAGCGTGGTGTCGACCGTCGTCAGCCGACCTTCGTACGCGGGATCCTCCACGTCCAAACCGTAGCGCTCGGACAGGAACGCCCGTCCCTCGGCCTTGTCGGCCTCGATCTCAGCCGCCGTCCATCCGAGGACCGTCTCGGCGACGAAGGTGGACGCCCACCGTCCCGGGATCGCGGTGGCCACCGCGTCGGGCAGCGCCTCGGGGGCGACGTTTGGGTTGAAGGTGCCGTCACCGACGATGTCGATGACTTGGCTCGCACCCGCCGAAGCGAGGCCGTCCGAGGCGCAGCCCTGTACGAGGAGGCCTGGGAGCAGCAGAGGCAAGAAAGATGCGTGGCGTGGCGTCATCGGGTGTCCTGTTGGGCCTGCGGTGCGACCCAGATCGAGGTGGCAGCGGAACGTCCGCAGGCGTCCTGCACCGAGGCGGTGACCGAGCGAGGTTGTTCCTCCGGCCAATCGCGCAGCACAAGGAAGTAACTGCCAAGACGCAGCGTCCCGTCGGCCAGCGGCTGGTGCTGCGCGTCTCCGGGGCGCGTGATCACCTCGACGCGCCCGAGCACGTCGGTCTCGCACGCAGCCGGCTCCTCCTGAGAACAACGCGCCGCCTGCAACACCACCAAGGTGGCGGCCGCCTCATCCGACGGGTCCGCCAGCGCAAGGTCGAGCAACAGGTGCTGCCCGCCCTGCGGTCCGAATACGCGCTGCGGGGGCGACTCGTCGTCGATCCGCTGAAACGATCCGTCCGCAGCTGGTTGTCCGATCGTCAGCCCCAGGGGTGCCGTTCGCCCGCACGTCGGGTCGACCACAAAGCCGTCCACAGGCGAGGGCGCCGAGGAGCAGCCGGTGAGAACCCCAAGTATCCAGATGCGCTTGCGTTGCATGCGCGAAGCCTACCACCACATCGCGACGGTGTTGCAGAGAACCGGCACGCGATGTGCAGTCCTGCCTGCGCCCCACCGGGGCAAGGAGCCCGCCATGTGCCGTCGTGTGACCTGTCCTTCCTGCGGCAAGCCCGATTGGGCCGGCTGCGGTGCCCACATCGAAGCCGTCCTCGGCGACGTCCCCAAGGACGCGCGCTGCCGTTGCCGCGAGCTGCCGCCCTCTGAGCGTCCCAAGCCCGAGCCGAAGGCGTCGTGGCTGGGACGGCTCTTCGGAAGCTGAAGATCAGCGCGCCTCGGCCTGGGCCACGCTGTGGCGACGACCGTAGCCGAAGTAGATCCCAAAGCCGATCATCAACCAGACGATCAGCCGCAGCCAGGTGTCGGTGGGCAACCCGGACATGACCCACAGGCACGCAGCGGCACCGGTGCCCCCCACCGCGACCGCGCCGGGTGTCCCGCCCCAGATCTGGAACGGCCGCGGGACGTCCGGCGCGGTGATCCGCAAGATCGGCACGCCGACACAGACCAACACGAAGGCGAGCAGCGTGCCGATCGAGACGAGCTCGCCAACGAGCGACATCGGCAGAAGACCGCCGCAGACCGCGACGAAGGCACCCGTGATCAGGGTCGCGACGTGCGGGGTGCCATACGTCGGATGCACAGCGTTGAACCAAGGCAGAAGCCCATCGCGGCTCATCGCGTAGAACACCCGGGTCTGCCCGAGCATCAGCACGAGGATGACGCTCGAAAGCCCGCTGATCGCGCCCAGCTTCACCAGCGAGGTGAACCCGATGCGCGCGGTGTCGCTCCAGCCGCGCAGCTCGACGATCCGGTCGATGCCGACCGCGATCGGGTCGGGCACACCGAGTTCCTTGTACGGCACCACGCCCGTGAGGGTCACGGCGACGAGGATGTAGAGGATCGTGCAAAGGATGAGGCTGCCCAAAATCCCGATCGGCACATCGCGCGAGGGGTTGCGCGCTTCCTGCGCGGTCGTCGAGACGGCATCAAAGCCGATGTAGGCGAAGAAGACGACGCCAGCACCGGTCAACACGCCCCCATGGCCCCACCCGTAGCGCCACGCGCCTTCGACCAGCTCGGGCGACGGCACCAGCGCGGAAAAGCCCGCAGCGTCGGGGTTGACGACCAGGTTCGCGGTGCTGACGACCCCAAGCCCAAGCGCGATGAAGCTGATGACGATCACGAGCTTGATGGCGACGATGATGTTGTTGAGGAACGCGCTCTCCTTCATCCCGCGAAACAAGACCCCGGTCACCAGCACGGTGATCACCGTCGCCGGCACATTCCACAGACCAAAGACCTCCGACCCATCGGCGAGCTCCACCGTCTCCCAAGGCCCGCGCGTCAGCCGCACGACCGTGTCGGGGAACGTGATGCCGAAGGTCTTGTGAAACAGCGAGTAGACGTACCCCGACCAAGCCGACGACACGGTGACCGCGCCAAAGGCATACTCTAGGCTCAGATCCCAGCCGATGATCCACGCGATGATCTCACCCAGCGTGGCGTAGCTATAGGCGTAAGCCGACCCCGCGACCGGGATCATCGCCGCCATCTCGGCGTAGCACAGCCCGGCAAGCGCGCAGAGAACGCCACCCAGCACGAAGCTGAACGCAATCCCGGGGCCCGCGTAGTTGGCGGCCGCCGTCCCCGTCAGCGAGAAGATGCCCGCGCCGATGATCGCGCCAACACCGAGAGAGACGAGGTTGAACGCTGTGAGCGACCGAGGAAGCGCGTGGCTGCCCTCGGACGCGTTCGGATCGTTGGCGTCCGCCGCAAGGCGTTGGATGTCTTTCCTGACAAACAGACCGGCCATCGAGGCCCCCCGTTGGGCGCGAGCCTAGCACATCCACAGCGGCGCAACGCCGTCCCCGTCGCGACAGACAGCGGCGGCGTCACCGTCCAGCAGGCACCAACACGCCACGCTGCTCGCCTCGCCGTGCGCACCGACCCGTCGTCACGCCGCGCGCGCAGGCACAGTGCGGTCTGCGGCAAGGTCGTGGTTGCTCCGCGGCGGGCGGCACGCCCAGCGAAATCTCGTAGACGGACGCGTCCGTATGCGCAAGGCTCCGGCATGCGAGGAATGATGCGCGCTCCCATCTCCCTGCGGGTTGTCGTGACGACCGGGGTGTTCGCCGTCGCCTCCGGGAGTGCCACCGCGCTACCGGCTGAAGTCGACCTGCCGTTTCAAGGGAGTGGCACGTGGCGGGTCGGCGAGGGCACCTTCCGCCTACAAGGTCGCGTCCTCAAGCGCGGTGACGCCATCCTCGCCGAGCGGGTCTACGCACTCCCTGTCGCCGACGCCCAGGCCCTGTGCGCGGTCGACGAAGGACGGGACGGGCTCGGCGTGTTGCGATGCTGGGACAACGCAGGCCGCGCCGTCACGTTGATGACGGCCGGCCACCCGGATCGGTTGGCGATCACCCAGGGACACGTGGCGTGGGTCGCTTCGGCAGGGAGCCTCCCGCACGTCTTCGTCGCCCCCTACGACGGCCGAAGCGCCCCTCGGATGGTCACGAACGCGGGCATCGTCTACGTCCCCGGGCGGCGTCCCGAGGGCTTCGTGCCACCGCCACTCGGCGACAGCCTGCGTTTTGACGGTCCTTGGCTTCGATGGACCTCCCCCGAGGGCGCGCACCAAGTCCGGTGGTCCCCATGAGGTTGGCCCACGTCGCCCCAAGCGCAGTCGCGGCGCTGATCGGCGCGTTCGCCTGCGCGCCCGCATCGGCACAGGCGTACCGATTCCCCGCGGGCGACGAGCATTATGGCTACTTCTACCCCACCGCCTACATGGACGAAGGCGGGCAAGACTGGGCGTGCGGTGGGACGTTCTACGCGGGCCACACCGGGAGCGACTACGGCGCAGGTTCATGGACCGGGATGGACGACGGACGGCGGGTCGTGGCCGCGGCCGAGGGCGTCGTGGTGTCCACCCATGACGGCGAGTTCGACCGGTGCACGACCGCGAACTGCGGAACCGCCAACTACGTGATCCTCGAGCACGCCGACGGGCGCCAGACTTGGTACTGGCACCTCAAGCAATGGTCGATCGCCGTCAGCCCAGGCCAGTGGGTCAGTTGCGGCACCACGGTCGGCTACATGGGCTCCTCAGGCAACAGCACGGGACCCCACGTACACTTTGAGGTCCGGGAACCTTGGGGCTCGCCCGGCGACCCGTTCGACGGCCCGTGCAGTGCACCACCGACGTACTGGATCGATCAAGGCCCCTACGGTGGCCTCCCGGGCAACGCGTGCCCGGCCAGCGGGCCGTGCAACCCCGTCACCACGCTGCAGTGTGGCCAGACGATCACCACCGCAAACACCGCGGCCGGTGCAACCTCCGCCCACAGCGTCTACGGCTGCGGGACCTCGACGTGGACCGGCTCCGAGCTCGCGATCGCGTTCGCCACGCCGGTCTCGGAGTCGGTGACGCTGGCGGTCACCGGGGTCGGCGCCGATCTCGACCTGTTCGTCCTCACGAGCCCCGCGTGCGACGGCTCCGGCGCGGTGACCTGTTCGACCAACCCCGACACCAACGAGGAGTGGGTCACCTTCGACGCGAGCGCAGGAGCGACCTACACCGTCGTGGTCGACGGATGGGAGGGCGCGGTCAGCGGCTTCTCCCTCACGGCGTTTTGCGCTGGGGCGCCGCCACCCCCGCCGCCGCCGCCGCCACCCGAGGACACACCGGCCGACACACCGGCCGACACCCCACCCCCCCCTCCCTCGCCCGCGGACAGCGCTTCCCCGACGGCGCCGCCAACCGACGACACCGACCGGCCCGCCGACCCGGTGACGCCGGGCGCGCCAGGCGTCCCTGCAACGCCCGGACAAGCAGACACCGACGCGACCGGCTCCTCCCCCAACGATGTGCCGGGCGGCTGGCTTCCTGTGGGCGGGTCGAGCTGTGGGTGCGACGCCCGACCGGAGCCCTCGGCGATGGCGATGTGGGCCCTCATCGTCGCCGGGCTCGCCACCCGCCGACGAACACATCCCCCGTCCCTCTGACGCCCGACGACGCGACGAGCGGCGATGTCATGCTTTGTCCGAAGCCGGAACGACCCGCGGACGGCCTCGGGTTGCCGACACACGGTACGTGCAGGGACGCGAGCCGCCTCGCTCGTCCTCCCCGCGCGTCGCCTTGTCGACCCCCCCTCACCCCCAAGGCCCCCATGTCCCGCTACCTCGACGTCTGGACGTTGATCGCCGCCGCCCTCGGCGTTCTCCTCAACGCGTGCGGCGCGAACGCCGCTCCCCGCCAAGCGCCCGACGTGGCGCGACGCACCGGCGTGATCGAGCCGTGGAGCAAGCCCGCCGACGACGTCCTGCGCGAACGCCTGACCGCGATGCAGTACCAAGTCACCCAGAACGCAGGCACGGAGCCCCCGTTCCACAACGCCTACTGGGACAACCACGAGGACGGCCTTTACGTCGACGTCGTCACCGGCGAGCCGCTGTTCTCGTCGGCGCACAAGTACGACTCGGGCACGGGCTGGCCGAGCTTCACACAGCCCGTCGAGCCGCACCGCGTCGTCACCGAGACCGACCGGGCCCTCGGCATGGTGCGCACCGAGGTCCGCTCTGCCATCGGGTCGAGCCACCTCGGCCACGTGTTCGACGACGGACCGATCGCACACGGCGGCAAGCGCTACTGCATCAACTCGGCCGCGCTCCGCTTCGTGCCGTTCAGCAAGCTCGACGCCGAGGGCTACGCCGCCTACAAGACGAGCGTGCGGACCGGCAAGCCGCCCTTGCCGGCCGACCACGGCAACACCTGCGCCGAGGGCGAGGCGTGCGACCCCGCCGCGCACCAGGAGGCCGCCGCAGGCTGCGCGACCACCTACGAGACCGCGATCGTCGCCGGCGGCTGCTTCTGGGGCATGGAAGACCTCCTCCGTGACATCGACGGCGTGATCGAGACCGAGGTCGGCTACATCGGCGGTTCGTCCGCGCAGCCGAGCTACGAGACCGTCCACACGGGCAAGACGGGGCACGCCGAGGCGGTCCGCGTCGTGTTCGACCCGAGCAAGCTCTCCTTTGCCGACCTGCTAGAGAACTGGTTCTTCCGGATGCACGACCCGACAACGGTCAACCGCCAAGGCAACGACATCGGCAGCCAGTACCGCTCCGCGATCTTCGCGCAGTCGCCGGAGCAGGCGACCACCGCCGCCGAGGTCAAGGCCAAGGTCGACGCGTCCGGCCGATGGAAGGCACCGGTCGTGACGACGATCGAAGGCGCGGGCGTGTGGACCCCCGCCGAGGCCTACCACCAGGACTACCTGGAGAAGAACCCCGACGGCTACACCTGCCACTACCTGCGCTAGGGGGTCACCGCGTCCCGCGCAGGATCGTATCGGCCGCGGAGACCGCCGCAGCCTGCGCAGTCGCCTTCGCCGCCGCCTCCCGGCGCTCGCTGTACCGGTCGACGAGGACGTCGCGCACATCGCGGGTGAGCAGGGTGAACCGGTAGAGTTCTTCCATGACGTCGACCAGACGATCGCGGTAAGCGCTGTCCTTCATGCGGCCGTCGTCGTCGAACTCCTGGTACGCCATCGCGACGCTGGATTGGTTCGGGATGGTGATCATCCGCATCCAGCGTCCAAGCAGGCGAAGCGAGTTCACGACATTGAACGACTGGCTGCCGCCCGAGACCTGCATCACGGCGAGCGTCCGACCTTGGGTGGGGCGCACGGCGCCCACCGAGAGCGGAATCCAGTCGATTTGGTTCTTGAACACGCCCGACATCGCCCCATGCAGCTCGGGACACGACCAGACTTGAGCCTCGGACCAAGTCGACAGCGCACGCAGGCGCTCGACCTCGGCGTGCCCCTCGTGCTCGGGCCCCTTGATCGGCAGCGCGTGGGGGTGAAACCACCGGACCTCACAGCCCAACCCATCGAGGATGCGCGCCGCCTCTTCGGCGAGCAGGCGCGAATACGAGCGTTCGCGAAGGCTGCCGTAGAGCATCAAGACCCGCGGCGGGTGCGCGCTTCGCGGGCCGTCCGGGAGCGGTGGCACGTCCAGCGCGGGCGGGACGCCGTCATGCCAAGCGGCCATCACCCCCCCCCATGTTCGGCAGCGAGTGCGTCGATCTTGGCCGCGATCACGTCGCAGGCCACACGAAAGTGCGCCAACTGTTCTGCCTCGTCCAGCACCTCGCCCTTACGGTCAGGATCGGGCATCGCCCAGCTGATCCGCGGCGCGTCTCCGAGAAACAAGGGGCATTGTTCCTCGGCACACAGCGTGATCACGAGATCGACTGAGGAGGGATCGATCGTCCGAACGTGCTTGCTGACCAGCCCCTCGGTCGACACCCCTCGCTCGGCAAGCACGGTGAGCGCATGCGGGTGCACCGCACCGGGGGCGCTACCCGCGGACTGCACCCGGACGGAACCGCCAAAACGAGCACGCGCCAACGCCTCGGCAAGCTGGCTGCGCGCCGCGTTGGCGACACAGAGAAACAGAACGCTGGAGAACCCCATGGCACCTCCTCCCACGGCCACGGTCACACGCAGCGCCTGTGCGCGCTCGCCCAGCGGGGACCGACAGGCAAAACCCCGTGTGCAGGCGTCGCCCGACTAGGGGCAGAATGAGTCTTGCCCATTCTGCGAAACGACGGTGGCATCGCCGATCCCCGTACGCCAAGCTGTCCAAACGTCGAACATCCGCTTCGGCACACCACCCGTCGGCAAGATCGTCACGGCGAAGGTGTCCGGGGTGCTGCGCAAGGTCTCATGCTTGCTGCACAGCGGGCCGTAGCCGCCCGGTGTCGTGGTGAACGAGGCGCCCTCTTCGGCGGTCGCGTCGAGCCCGGCGAAGGACTCGAGGTGCTCACGAACCGCCGTCCCGAACAGGTTGAGGTCGAACCGCTGGCCGGCCTTGCGCAGCCCACCCTCGACGTAGGTGTCCGAGATCAGCGGATCGGAAAGCCCCTGACGCACGAAGAACGGGGTCTGAAGATGGTGAAGGATCACGTGGGTGTCCGAGGCGCACTTCCACGCAGCACCGTCGGCCGCATGAAAGGACTCACAGCTCTCTTCGGTGACGGCATGCCAGAGGTCGTCTTGGGCCGACTCGCCGTAGGTCAAGAAGGCTTCGTCGGAGCACAGCCCTTGCTGCAAACAGAACGTACTACCCGTGAAGTCCAGCCCGATCAGCTCGGGCGCGAACGTGGAGTCGATCAGCCCAAGCACCTCGGTCGCGGGCTGGCGGTCGACCAGCGTCTGCTGGAGCCAGTCCAGAGAAAAGGTCACGCCGCCTCCACCCGCTGAGGCACCGGCGAGGACGACCTCCGTCGCGTTGTCGAGATCGGGCAGGTCGGCGTCGAGACCGACGTGGCGGAGCGCGGGCGTCGGGTCTCGCTGGAGTGTGGCCAGGGTCGCCTCGAGGATGCGGTGTCCGAGGAAGTGCAACCGGTAAGGCGTGAGGACGCCGGTCGACGGATGAGGTGCCTCAACGGCCGCGTCCCGTGCGGTGCCCCGCCACGTGTCGGAGGAGCAGTACTTGATGAGCACCTGGTTGTAGTGTTCCAGCGGGTTGTCCGCAGGGAGCACGCCGTCACGGCTGCGCGCCAGGATGCCCGTCCCGTCCGTGGTCAACGGAGAGGTCGTCGAGGTCATCTGGGTCTTGGAGAAGTTGGTGTCGACGCCACACCACCGCTTGGCGCACAGCTCAGGGCTGGAACACCCGCCGCCGCCTTGCAGCTCCACGACCCACTTGTTGGCAAACGCAGGATCGTCGGCGGGCCGGAAGTAGAAGATGGCAGGGCTGCCGTCGTTGCACAGCGCGTCCGGAAAGACGGTCGTGTCGAGCACATGACGTTCAAGGAACGTCGCACCGCTGCCCTCGCTCAAGCCGCCGACGTTGGTGGCGCGGCCGCAGTCGAAGGCCTCACCGATGAGCGCTGACGCCTCAGGGGGATCGGTGTCGATCGGCGTGTCGATCGGCGGTTCGCTCGACGTATCGGCGGGCGTGTCGGTCGAGGGATCGGCGCCCGTGTCCGTGTCGCCCTTGGCGGCATCGCCCATGTCGCAACCTGTCCAGAGCGTCAGGACGCAGAGGGGGGCCAGAATGGCAGATCGACGCATGAGCAACTCCATCTCCGGGGGGACGTAGGCCAGACCGGACGAAACGACGGCGCCCAGCTCGCGAAGAGATGAGGATCCTACCCGATCTGCGGTCGGATCGGGTGATGAACCTCGCAGGAACGTGATTCGGAGGGTTCCCGATGATCGACGGTGCGCAGCCGCGCGCACGCTGGTCCTTGCGCGGCCTGATGCCAACAGACAAGGTTCTTCCTATGCGACGGCTTGGTGACGCCGCGTGACACGGCGGGGATCGGCGAGGACCGCGACCCCGGCTACTTCTCAAGCGGAGGTTCCATGCTGTTTCCCCCGGAACTCGTCCTGTCCGCGACCACCGCCGCCGGCGTCGCGTTCACCTGCTGGCTCCTGTCGGTCCTGACGCGAGAGTACTCTTGGGTTGACCGCATCTGGTCGATCGTGCCCGCGGTCTACGTCGCCGAATTCGCGGCCGCCGCCGACTGGGCCGACGCGCGCCTCAACGTGATGACGGTCCTGACCGTGCTGTGGGGGGCGCGGCTGACCTTCAACTACGCACGCAAGGGTGGCTACGCCCCGGGCGGCGAGGACTACCGCTGGGCGGTGCTGCGCGCACGGATGAGCCCGGCCGCTTACCAAGCGTTCAACCTTCTGTTCATCGCCGGGTACCAGAACCTGCTGCTGTGGTTGATCGCCCTCCCCGCCTGGATGGCTTGGACGCACCGCGGCACGCCGCTCGGTTGGCTCGATGCGGTGGCTGCCATCGGCTTCCTCGGGTTGTTGGCGGGTGAATTCGTCGCGGACGAGCAGCAATGGCGGTTTCACCAAGCCAAGGCCGCGCGGCGCGCCGCCGGTGTGCCCGAAGCCCTCGGATTTCTCGACACCGGGATGTGGGCGTGGTCGCGACACCCCAACTTCTTCTGCGAACAGGGCCAGTGGTGGGTTCTCTACCTGTTCGGTGTCGCCGCCGGCGCCCCGTGGCTCAACGTGACGCTGGTCGGCGCGGTGTTGCTCACCCTGCTGTTCCACGGATCGACGAACTTCACCGAGGCGATCACCGCCCAGAAGTACCCGGCTTACGCGGACTACCAGCGTCGAACGTCGCGTCTATTGCCCTGGCCACCGAGCACCTGAGGCGACGGCCCCTCCCCGGATTTTGTGCATCGACGTCCGTTACCCTGTCTCTGCCAACACACGGAGGGACCCATGGGAACGACCTACGAAGTCCAGTGCACCCACTGCGAAGCGCCGGCCACTTGGGTCTCGGACGGCTGGAGCCGGCTGCCCTCGGCCGAGCAGACCTACCCAGCTTGGTGCCGACAGTGCGACGCGTTGACCTCAGCAACCGCGTCCAAACCGCTCGAGGACCTCGCGTCCGACTTCGAGTGGCTCCAACGGCTCACCACCAGCAGCGCCGACGACTGTCTCAAGGAGCTGCGTGTGGTGCGGCGCAGGCCGTCTTGCGTGGACTGCGGAGGGCGGGTCCAACGCTACCCCGTGTTCAACGGCGCGACGTGCCCGCACTGCCAACAGCCCACCCTGACCGTCACGGAGGCGATAAACTGGGATTAAGCCTCAACAGCGTAGGTCCCTCGATCGGCACGCCGCCGAACGTGGTTCCGGCGCCGAAGTCGACCAGGCCGAGGAAGGTCGTCTGGCCGTCCGAGGCGGACGCGTACCAAACGTCATCCGCACCCCCTTGGGCGACCTCTCGGCCGATCTGCACCCCTGCAGCGAAGGTTGCGACGGCAGCCTTGTTCTGCCCCACGAGCGTCTCGTCGAAGCCCGCGACCCCCACCGCCGTGGCCAGCGGCCGAATGGCGTCGAAGGCCTGGAACCAGGGCCGCTCTTCGACCATCGACAGGCCCCACCCACCGCCGAGGAAGTTGCCGTCCACCCCGAAGGGCTCGACGTGGTAGCCCGATCCCCCGAAACGGTCCCCCAAACCCACGAGCGCGAGGTCGTCGCCCCAAGGCCGGCCTTCAGAGGGCTTGAGCAGGCCCGTCGGTGATCCGAACGGGAGCGAGACCACCGAAGTGACCCCCCCTTGACCATCGAGGACCACCCACGCGGTGCCCGCTGCCACCCGCGTGACACCACCAAGCACCGCGTTGGCGCCGTGGTTGACGGTGATCCCCACGCCGCTCGCAAGCCCCACCGCGTCCATGACCAGCACCGAGGAAGCGGAGAACTCGGCAACTTGCGTGAAGCCCTGCGGAGCCTCGCGCATCACGCGCGCACGTTGAACCGCGGTATTCTCGACCCAGAAGCGCTGACCCCCCTCGTCCTCCACCCAGCGGACGTCCTGGTTGACCCCGAGCGTCACGTCTTCGTCCAGCACGCTGAGCGACGCGTCGAACTGCGCGACGCGCAGGGCGCCATCGACCACCGCGACAGCGCGAGCGCCCCCCGACACCTCAGGGATGACCGCAACCGGGACCGACCAAGGCCACACCGTGGAGGCCCGAAGTCCTCCTTGCGCGTCCAGCGACAGCAGCGCGGTCCCTGCGGCACCGGTCGGGAGGATCAAGCGCCCAGCGGCCGTCAACCCATTCGTCGAGGCGACGAACGCCCACATGCCACCATCCGGGCCGACCGCGAGACGGGCGCCCGACACCGCACCCGTCATCGCCACGCGGGTCTCCAGCGTGGTTTCGGCGAAGGTTGCGACGACCGCGCTGTCCTCGTCATGCAGGAGCGTACAGGCACCTGCGCCCGTGCACGCGCCGTCCCATGACGCAAGGAACATCCCCTCTCCCGGCGCCGCAGACAGGACGAGCGCCTCGTGCCGTGGCGCGACGACCTCGCAGTCCGCGCGACACACCGCCACCACGTCGCCGTCCTCGTGAAGCACGGTCACCGTGCCCTCACCCTGCACCGACACCGACACGACGGGTTCTGGCGGCGGGGACACCACACAGTCCCCCGGGGCGGCGACCGGCCCTTCGACTTCGACGACCCACGCCGCCTCCCCGGGATCACCGCCCAGCACGTCCCCTGCGGTGGTCCCCAAGGTGCCATCAACGACCCCTTCGAACCGGAACGCGCCGTACGACTCCGCCGAGATCCACAGCGACCCCTCGGGAGACCAAGCCGCCGCGTACGGCGTCGCGGCGCCGCTCGCTTGGTCCGGAAAGCAGTCGCAGTACGTCCACACACGGGCCGCGCGCGCCGTCCCGCAACGGTCGAGGAGGACCGTCGCCAGCGCCGCCCCCGTCGCGAGGCCCGACAGGGTGCCCACCTCTCCACCCACGTCCGATGGGGCCGTCAGGTTCCGGACCCAGGCGACCCAGCCGTCTGCGCGTGCTGCGAGCGAAGCCGCGGAACCCTGTAGGTCCTGCCGCGACCACAGCAGCGTCCCGTCCTCGCCATCGAACGCAGCGATCATGCCCCGGGGCTCCGGACTCGAGAGAAGGCCTTCGCCAAGGTCGAGGTCGCCGGTCACCCGGCCCGCCACCAACACCTCTCCCTGTGCAGCGACGTGCACCTCGAACTGATCGATGCGGGCATCCGGCCCAAGGACGCGACGCCACATCGGTTGGCCCTGACCGTCAAACCGCTCGACGAGCGCCTGGGCGACGCCGTCCCGTCCGTACGTCCGACCGTCGATGGTGCGGATGCCGCCGATTTGGCTGACGTACGCCGCGCCGCCGTCCTCCGCAGCCACAACGGGGCCATAGACGCCGGTTCCCCCGACGTCGACGACGCGCTCCACCGCGCCGTCCTCGTAGCGAACCCGAACCAACACCGTCTCGTATCCGGGCTCTGGGGTGCGCTCCCCGCCGAACACCTCAGGCATCGCTTCGGTGCTGGTGACGGTGAACCATCCGGCGCCTTCGCCCGGCGAACCAAACACCACGCGCTCTGGACCCGCCGACGACATCGACCACAGCGCGGTGCCGTCCGCGGCTTGGCGCTCGAGAAGGACCCCCGGACGGGGATGTGCGGTCAAGAAGCCATCGGACAGGGGAAAGCCAGCAGGGCCTCCCTCCACGAACTTCACCCCGGCGGGACCGCCCATCCGGTAGCCGGGCGCGCCAAGTCGGCCATCCGGCGCGGCCGGGACCGCGTACGCTCCGCCCCCTCGGGGGTAGAGCGGATCGGGGAGCTCGGCCTGCAAGAACCGATCGGAGAACCGCAATGTCCCGAACGAAGCATCACCGTCCACCGTGGCGTCGCCTTCGCCTGGCTTGGCACCCGGGCAGCCAAAGACCAACAAACCCGCCCAAAACAACGACTGCATCACGGTCACGCCTCGACAACCCGGAAGGGGTCGACACGGCTGTCTCCTACTCCACCTCCCCCCATCCCGCGAACCCAACACCGGCATGGTAGGCGCCTTTCCGCCTGGCTATGCGTACCGCGAACCCGAGACGAGCGAGGTCGCAGCGATGTACAAAAACATCGTGCGGGCTGCCCAGCAGGCCGGAGCACAGGGGGTCGCGGGCCGGGTCGCGGCGGTCGCGTTCCTCGCCGCCGCTTCGGGCGGCCTCGGGTTGCTCCGCACCGCGGTGTCCCGGGCACCCCAGCTGGCATGGTCGTCGGGCCAAGCCTGCGGCTTGTCGCCGACCTCGATCGCGCCGCGCGCACGCAGCCTGCTCGCCGAGTCGGGCCTCCTGACCGGGTCGTCGCCCATCGCTTCGACGTCCGCGCCCCTCGCATGGCAGGTCGGCCCGACCGAGGTGGCGCTGGTTCCCGCGTCCGCCGTCTGCGACACCGTCCTCCGCCTCGCGGTGCCGATCGCGGACCGATGGCCCGACGACGTACCCGACGACGCGATGACCACGCTCACGTTGATGCGGTGGTACGACACCGGGTCGGGACACATCGTCCCGGGGGACGCATCGACCGGGGTACGCCTCGTCGTCACCCTGCCGCTGCGCGAGCTGGCGCCAAGCAGCCTTGCCTGGCACAAACAGGAAGTGGAGCAGAACGCGCGGGCTTGGCGTGACGCTTGGTTCTCCGACGCCATGGCCGCCCTGCGCGGGGTGCGCAGCCCGCCGCAACGCCTCACGTTTCGGCCCGGAGCCGACCCCGCGAGCCGTCTAGGCGAGGTGGAAGACTTCTTGAAGAAGCACGGACAGGCCTTGCCGGACCGTTAGCTCGCCGGTCGCGACGCCCGATCGAGTTCGCCGAGGAGCTGCTCAGCACCAAAGGGCTTCGAAACGAAGCGATCCATACCGGCCTCGAGGCAGCGCGCGCGATCTTCGGGGCGGGCGTTGGCGGTCACGGCGATGATCGGGACGCGCGATGCCCGCAGCCGACTCCTCTCGGCCTGCCGAATCCGCCGCGTCGCCTCATAGCCATCCATGCCGGGCATCTGACAGTCCATCAAGATGACGTCGTAGCGGCTCGCCTCGAACAGGGCGCAGGCCTCCGCCCCCGACGCCGCGACGTCGATCGCATAGCCCGCACGCTCGAGGATCATGCGAAGAAGGAGAGCATTCGCTGCGTTGTCTTCTGCCACCAACACCCGGACGCCCAAGGACGGTGGCGCCGCAAGGCCGACGTCCTCGGAGACGCTCAGCGGGGGCACCTCGACGGCGTCGGCCGGGGGGACAGCGACCGCGAGCGGGAGTTCGACCCAGAAGCACGAGCCCTCACCGAGCCGGCTCTCGAGCCCGAGCGTCCCGCCCATCTCGACGACCAGGCGCTTGACGATCGAAAGACCGAGGCCCGAGCCGCCATAGCGACGGCTCATCGAGCCGTCCGCCTGAACAAACGGCTCGAACAACCGGTTTTGCACCGCATCTGCGATGCCGATCCCCGTGTCCTCGACCTCGATTCGAACCCGGAGCACCCCATCGCCGCTCGACACGGGGTGCGCCCGGACCGCGACGCCGCCCACCTCGGTGAACTTGACCGCGTTTCCGAGCAGGTTGATCACGACCTGACGGACCCGCAGCGCGTCGCCCAGCAGCACGGGCATGCCGGCAGCCACATCGCAGCGTAGCGTCAAGCCCCTCCCAAGAACGCCGGGCTCGACGACCCCCACCGCGTCCGCGAGCACGTCGGCCAACGAGAACGGCTCACGTCCAAGCGTCAATCGACCGCTTTCGACCTGCGAGAGATCGAGCAGATCGTTGACCAGCACGAGCAAGGAAGACGCGGAACGCTGGATGGTCGCGGCCTGCGCCCGGGCGAGGGGGTCGAGCGCGCCGCCCAGCAACAGCTCGCTCATCCCGAGCACGCCGTGAAGTGGGGTCCGCAGCTCGTGGCTCATCGTGGCGAGGAACTCTGACTTGGCGCGATTCGCTTGCTCTGCGGCCTCCGCGGCCTGGCGCAGGGCCTCCTGCACCGCGAGATCTCCGGCGCGCTGCCGCTCGCGGACCGCCGCGTGGTGCAGGGCCACCGCGAGCCGGCGCGCCAACGGCGCCAACAAGGCGCGGTCGCTGTCGCCGAGCGGCGCCTCCGACAACAACGCGAGGACGCCCACGGGTTGTGCCTGCGCGACGAGCAGCAACGCGATCGGCGCGCCCCTGTCCTCCCCAAACGGCGAGCGCGCGACGATCCCGTCGGGCGCCTCACAGACCGCCTGAAGGAACGCGGGGTCGGCGCGCAACGCCTGGCGCGCACGCCGACCCAGCCCCATCGAGGCGCGCGCAGGGAGGGGCTCCAAGCTGCCTTCCGGCGGGAGAGCGAAGACCGCGCTCGCGTCCAGGCTCAGGGTCCGGGTGAGCCGGTCGAGGAACGCCTCAAGCTCCCTGTCGAGGTCAAGGCTCCCGTTCAGGACGTTGCTCAGCTCGTAGAGGATGCTGAGCTGCCGAACGCGTGCCTCGATCTCAAGCATCCAACCCACCGCTCGCGGGCAGCACACACACATTCACCGACTTCGAGTGGTACTGCCCGAGGCCCGAACTCAGCGCTCCGAACCCACCAAAGGTCATGCACCCGAACAGAGGAATGTCGTCCGCGAGGCCGCGGCGAACCCCGGCGAGCTCGCGGCTCAGGGTCCCGTCCCGCGCGTCGAGGACGACGTCGCGGGAGATGCAGGCAAACACCAGCGCCGCGCCTGCGGGGGTCGACCCAAGTTGCGCCTTGGCCGCGCTCGCCGCCTCCGCGGCCGCATCGACCAAGGATCCCTCGGTCCCGCGCATCAAACGCACCAACGCATGGCTCGGGATGTCCGAGCAGCACACCAGGCCGCCGTCCTCCGAGACCGCCAGCGGCGAGCGGAGAATGTGGTCGTCTTGGCCTTGCACGATGCCCAAGGGGTGGAGCATCGCATAGGCCATGAAGCCCTCAGGCGTCGGCGGCGTGTCGCCAAGTTCGCGCACGGTGGCCTGATAGCGAGGGAACGCCGGCAGGAAGTCGAGGGTACGCACCGCGCGGTCGCCGGCGTCGGTCGCCTGCATCGGCGGGCCCCACGGCGTGCATCCGTGGCGCAACGCCACCCCGATCGGCGCGTCCGCGCTGAGGCCCACGGCGAGGACCGACCCTTGATGCACCCCGTCAGGGCCGAGCTGAAACGTCTCGGCGAACTTGAAGTCATCACCCGTCCCGCCGCCGAACATCCGCAGGTCGCGTCCGGTGACTTCGACCACGCCCCGCGCGACCTCGACGCTGTTGCCGAGGATGCCGTCAGACAGGAGCAACATCGCGGCTTGCGAACCCGACGACGCGCCACCCGTCGCTTCGAGCGCCTCGAGCACGGCTTCGGTCACCGCCTCTCCCGCGCTGCGGCTCGCGGTGGCGACGCCATCGGCCACGGCGGCGCGCACCGCGAGGCCCGCGTCGACGACTGCCATCATCGACACCCCATCTCGGAGGATCGCGTCGTTGACGAACAAGGCGGGCGCGCTGCACCCCACCACCGGCACATCGCCGAGCGTCGCCACAACGGCCTCGCGGACCACGCCGAGGTCACGGCCGTCGGTCGCAAACGCGAACACCACCGTCGCGCGGCGCGCCGCCAAACCGCCCACCAGCGCAGACACCGCCTCCGACGCCGCCGCACGATCGTCCGCCAACTGGGAGCACCCGAGGATGTACGACGACATGACCCCCCCACACCGCAAACGTCCGCCACAGCAGAATACCGCAGCGCCGCCAGACGCGATGCGACTACCACAACCTCTGGGACAACGCCTGTGGTGCGCCGGACTTCCCAAACGAGGACCCGCACGACCGCAACATCCAGGTCCTCCCTGCAGCGTCGAGGTGACAGAGGCGGCGCGCCCGCCCAGACGTGCTACGGCCACCCCACATGTTCCCAAGCACCACACCCGACCCCCTCCTGCGTGCCCTCTCCGACAAGGGCTACGCCGCGCCAACCTCCGTCCAAGCGCTCGTGCTGGAGGCGCCAGCGGGTCGCGACCTGCTCGTCTCGGCCCGCACTGGGTCGGGCAAGACCGTCGCGTTCGGTCTCGCCTTCGCCGCCGACGTGCTCGCAGAGCACGCTCCGGGTCTCGAAGCCACCCCTGAAACCTCCGAGGCCGCCACCAGGGAGCCCTCGTCGCCCGTCGCTCGGGCCGCCGAACCGACCGGCACGATCCGCGCGCTGGTGATCGCCCCCACCCGCGAGCTCGCGCTCCAGGTCGCGCGCGAGCTCGACTGGTTGTACGGCCACGTGCCCCACCGCGGCCCGCTCGTCGCCACCTGCGTGGGCGGCACCGACGCCCGTCGTGAAGCGCGCGCCCTCGACGCTGGTCCGCTCCTCGTCGTCGGCACGCCTGGACGACTGTGCGACCACCTCAGCCGCGGTCGCCTCGAACTCTCCGGACTGCGCGCGCTCGTGCTGGACGAAGCCGATGAAATGCTCGACATGGGCTTTCGCGAAGAGCTGGAGATGTTGCTCGAGGCGTCTCCGACGACCCGCCGCACCCTGCTGTTCTCGGCCACCCTGCCCAAGGGCATCGAAGCGCTCGCCGGTCGGTACCAACGAGACGCCGCGCGGATCGCGGCCAACGACCCCCGTGAGGGCCACGCCGACATCGCCTACGAGGCCCTGCTCGTGGCTGGCCGCGAGATCGAGCACGCGGTGGTCAACCTCCTCCGCGCCAAGGACGCCCCCAACGCGATCGTGTTCTGCGCCACGCGAGACGCCGTCAACCACCTCAGCGCCAGCCTGCACGAACGAGGTTTTTCCGCCGTCTCCTTGTCGGGTGAGCTGACCCAAGCCGAGCGGACCCGGGCGCTACAAGCCCTGCGCGACGGGCGCGCACGGGTGCTGGTGGCCACCGACGTCGCAGCACGCGGGCTCGATCTGCCCGACTTGCAGCTCGTCGTGCACGCCGAACTCCCCCGCGACCCAGAGGCGCTGTTGCATCGCAGCGGCCGAACCGGGCGCGCCGGCAAGAAGGGAACGGCCGTCCTCGTGGTGCCCGCGACGAAGCGCCGCGCGTTTGAGCGGCTCGTCCGAGAGGCCAAGGTGCAGCCGGTCGCGCTCGAGCTCCCGACCGCCGAGGCGATCTTGGCGCGCGACCAAGAGAACCTGCAGGCCGAGATCGCAGCGCTGCTCCCCGACCCCGCGGAGGAGGACCTCGACGTGGCGCGTGCGGTGCTCGCCACACACGGTGCCGAAGCCGTCGCGGCGGCGCTCGTTCGCCGCTTGCGCGCGCGCCTGCCCGCCCCCGAAGAGTTGCCCGAGACGACGTGGCTGCACCGAAAGGAAGCGCAGTTCGCCGCGAAGGCCGAGCGGCATGCGACCGAGCGTGGCGAGGCCCGGCGGCCGCGGAGCGACGACCGAAATGAGGGCGACGTCGGCGCGCCCGGGCCGCGTTGGCACGACGACGAGCCGAGGGCGCCGCGACGCGGGCCGCCGGGCGTGTGGTACCGGGTCAACGTCGGACGCGCGCAAGGGGCCGAGCCGCGCTGGTTGCTGCCCGTCATCTGTCGCCGAGGACGCATCGAGAAGCGCGACATCGGCAACATCCAGATCTTCGACCAAGAGACCCTGTTCGAGGTCGCACCCACCGCCGCCGCGCGCTTCGAGGCCTTCGCGTGGCGACCGGACCGCAAGGATCCCGGCATCCGATTCGCCCCGGGAGAACCTCGCGGCTAGCGCGGCGGCGGCGAGGGGATCGGGGCGGGATGGCTGCGTCCACAGACCTCATCCTTGACGCGTCGCCGCGCGCGCTTCGCGCGTCTGGCAACGACCGGTCCTACGCAGACGGGACCGCGGGCCTTGCCGCCACCCACGCCTCGACCTGCGCACGGAGCGCGACCAGATCTGCGCGCGCCGCGTCGTCCACAGCGAGCCAGGCGTCGGCGCGGGCGAGGCGGGCGAGATCGGACGCAGGATCGCCGTCGTAGCGGCCATGCGCCAGATCGGCCACGTCGGCCGCCACCCACCGCAGGTGATGCAGCGCGGCGAAGCGCCGAAGCGCCGGCGACGCCGAGGTCTGCGCGGCCTCGTCCAGCATCGCGCCCACCGCATCCGTCTCGTGGTCGCGCGCCGCCATGACGTCTACGGGAAACCAAGCCGCCAGCGCCATCGTCGCCGCCTCGTCGCCTCGCGCATGCCCGCGCCACAGCGCTGCTAGCACCGGGGCGTGTACGGGATGCGGCACCACGACCGCGCGCGGAACGAAGGGTGGCAGGCGAGGACCGGCCGGAGCGTCGGAGCGCGCGCGACACACCTCAGGCCGAACGACGTCCTCGAACAGCCATGTGGCGAACCGATCGGCCACACCGGGATCTGCGAGGACGGGCAGCCAAGCCTGCAGCGCTGCCAACGCCTCGTCCCGCCGCCCGACGAGGCGGAGCGCAGCGTAGCGGCCGTAGCCCGGCCAAGCGTCCACGAGCTGCGCGGCCAAGCGCAGCGCGTCGTCCCCGGGCCGCACCGCTTCCGAGGACCCCATGGTCGCCGCTGCGCGTGGCTCGCCCTTCACCCACACCCCCAACCCCGCATGCCCGCTGCGCGGTCCGCTCGCCACCGCAAGACGGTCATCCAGGTTGCGTATGCCTCGTCGAGGAGGCGGCGGTCACCTTGCGACATCGGTGGCGGCAGCGTTCGTTGCGATGACGAGGAACATCGGCGCCGGATCGCCGTGCACGCGACGGCGTCGGGCTTGGCGTCGGTGACCATGCCGACGCAGCCAACAGGGTCGCGCTGGGCGAACGCGAGGCGCAGGAGGTGAGGCGTGAGGGCTTTGCCGGTCTCAAGCCCCTGTGCGCGGCGAGGTGGGGGTGTCGACGGCGGCGGTGCGCCTTGCCCTAGGGAAGTTGCGCCTTGCACCCGTTGACCGTCTAGGGTGACGACGCTATCACGATAGCATGGAGGTCGAGATGGCCCAGCTCATCGTACGCAACCTCGACGAGGACTTGGTGGATGCGCTCAAGGCGCGAGCGGCGGCCCACGGCCGCTCCGCGGAGGCCGAACATCGAGCCATCCTGTACGCGGCACTCCACGGTCCAGCTGCGGGCAAGTCCCTGTGGGAGTGGCTCGCCGCGATGCCGGACACGGGCGAGGACAGCGACTTCGCCCGCCAGAAAGATCTCCCGCGGGATGTGGAGCTGTGAGCTGGCTCCTCGACACGAACGTCGTCTCGGAGATCCGGAAAGGTAGCCGCGGCGATTTGGGTGTGGCTCGGTGGGCAGCCGGACGGCAGGACGATGCTTGGCTGAGTGTGCTGACGGTCGGCGAGATCCGCCGCGGCATCGAGCTCAAGCGTCGCAGGGACGAGGTCACCGCGCGCCACCTCGAGATCTGGCTTCAGGGACTGCTGGGCAGCTTCGAGTCACGCATCTTGCCGATCGACGACCGCGTCGCGGAAGTGTGGGGGCGACTGAACGTGCCCGACCCGCGCCCGGTCGTGGACACGCTGCTTGCGGCGACGGCGATCGTCCACGGCCTGACGCTCGTGACGCGCAACGTGAACGATGTCGCGGGCACGGGCGCGAAGGTGTTCAACCCGTTCGAGGGCCCCTGACGCCGTCCGCGCGCGGTGGCCCGCCGAGGGAACGGCGTGCGAGCGAAAGGGAGCGAGCGCCCCCACCAGGAATCGAACCTGGGACCTACGGCTTAGAAGGCTCCCTATCATTTCACGCTACGCGAAAGCTGGCGTTGGAGGCGACGGGGCGGACGACGGTGACGGGGGTGATGACGGGGTGCGCAGCCTGTGCGTGTGGCGGCCATGTGGCGGAAGGGGTCGGTGGGTGCCGTGGCGCGAAGGGGAGGTAGACGTGATCTCGGGCCTCCGTACAACGGGCGAGGTCGCCTCCATGCCGGTGGACGACGTCGAGTGCTGCCCCCGCCCAATCGCGCATCAGACTGACCGGCGACCTCTCTCGCTCCGAGCAGCCCGATGCACGTTTCGGCCGAAGCCCTCGTCGACCGCATCCTCCCCGTCGTCCGCACCCGCCTCCCGGCGGGCGTGACGGCGGGCGACTTCGACAACTTCGTCCGTCGCAACGGCACGGCGCTCGTCGCCATTCCGGCGCAGCAGCTCGCGGCGCGGGGGACCGGGCACCGCAGCCGCCGCCGCGCCGCGCTCGACACCGCCTACGCCGTCGAGCACCCGATTCGGCCCGCGCGCGAGGGCAAGGACCCCACCGAGCGCCTCCAGCCCCGCGAGCCGCGCAAGAAGCCGCCCACCAGCGGCGGCTGGACCCACTACGCCCACGACGACGAGGCCCCCGACGCCGACCCCATCGAGCGGCCTTCGCGCGCCGTCCTCGCGCGGGTGAAGGCAGGAAACCTGCGGCATGACCCCGGCGCCGGGACCTTCCTCGGGCGCACGCTGGAGGCCTTCCATGGCTTCACCGTCGGGTCGCTGATCTTCCGTGAGCCCGAGGACAACGCCGGGTTCTACCTTCACGCTCCGCTGGAGGAGGCCGTGCCGAAGCCGCGGGCAGCGGGGGCGACGACCGCGCCGGCTGCGGCCACGCCGAGCCGGCCGACGCGCGCGCCGAAGCCGCAGGCCCCGGCGGCGCCGATGGGCGGCGGGGACGTCGACGCGGCGAAGGACAAGGCGCTGCTGGATGCGTTCAGTCAGGCGATCGCGTCGGCGATGCAGGGTGGCGCGTGAACGCCGAAGCCCTCGTCGACCGCATCCTC
>JBJONI010000008.1:0-6690 GCA_046051915.1 Pseudomonadota bacterium | reverse complement strand
GGATGCAGGCCAGCGTGCGATCGGGAGGTTGAGATGGCGTTGCAGGTAGGGTGGGTTTCGGGCAGCCTGCGGGCGGCGTCGTTGCACACGGCGGTCGGCAGGGCCCTGCCGGTGCTCTCCGGGGCGGATGTGGCTTGGTCGCACCTCACGTACGACGCCTTGCCGATGTATTCCGACGATCTCGGCAGCCCCGAGGTCGTGGTGGCGTGGCGCGAGGCGCTTGCGGGCATCGACGCGTTGGTCGTCCTGACCCCGGAGTACAACCACAGCCTGCCCGGCGGGTTGAAGAACGCGATCGACTGGGCGTCTCGGCCGGCCTACCGCTCCGTCTTCGCCGGCTTGCCTGTGGGACTGATCAGCGGCTCGCCGGGTGCCGTCGGAGGGGCGCGCGCCCAGGCGCACGCGCGCAACGTCTTCGCCGGGATGCTCTCGCCCGTGTACGCCGGGCCTGAGGTCGCGATCGGGGGCATGGCTGGGAAGGTGAACGCGAGCGGAATCACCGACGCGGCCACGGCAGCGTTCGTTGCCGACTGGCTGTCGGGCTTTCTGGCCTGGGCGGCGGCTACGGGGCGTCGACGGGCGGTGTAGGCCACGCGGGCGAGGGGATGTCCAAGCGTGCGTCGGCTTGGACGACGACGGCGCGCAAGCACTCAGCGAGGCCCTTCGCTTGGGGATCGGGTCGCAGGTTGGCGGCGACGCCGGCACCGAGCCATCCCACGAGCTCGACGTTGATCGCCCAAAGGTTGGGCAGGGCGTGCACGCGGATGCCGCCATCGAACGCGAGGATCTGGGCGAGCCACGACGCGGTGACCAAGCGACGCAGTTCGTCCCAGCCGATCGGATCGCGTGCCCAAAAGCCGATATTGGCGTTTCCTGCCTTGTCGCCGGACCGCGCATGGAGGAACCTGCCAAGCGGCATCGGCCGGGTCGTTGTCGGCGCCGCGGCGCTCGCGGGCGGTCGTGGGTCGGTCGGTTGGGCTTCGCGCGTTGGGGGTTCCGTCGCGGCCCACCGCCGGTCTCCGAGGTGAACCCACGTGGGGACGGCCTCGACGGGCACCAAACACGGCCAGAAGCTGACGACGGGCTTGGGGTCGCCGGGCAACGCGTCCAAGGTCACGCCCGGGACGCTGCCGAGCGCGAGCTCCACGGCGCGACGCGTGAACCGCGGCCCCACGCCGTCACGGTCCGCGCTTCGCGCGCTGCAGGTGAGGCGGCTCAGCGCACGCGCGGGCGGCGCCTCGGGGTGGTCGCCGCGAAGCAGGGAGGTATCGGTGTCGAGGAACCCGTCGCGGCCCCCGACCGACGCCCAGAAGGCCTCGCTGAGCGCGTCGGCGCGCGCCACGACGTCGGTGCCGCCCAACAGGAACTGGACCTCGTTGCGGTACCCGGCTGCGAGCAGCACCCCGGCCTTGAGGTGCGGTGGCGGTGGTGAACCTCGAACACCGCGGATCATGACGCGGTCGGCGCCGTCAGCGACCAGATCGAGGGTGCCGAAGTCCGCGACCACGTCCGGGCTGACGTAGCAGGGGTGCCCGATCTCGTACAGCAGTTGCGCCTTCACGGTGTCGACCGTCACGGCGCCGCCGGTTCCGGGGTGCTTGGTGATGACCGCGGTTCCATCGGCGCCGATCTCCGCGATTGGAAACCCGATGTGTCGGAGGTTGGGCAGCTCGCGCCAGCCGCTGAAATTGCCCCCGGTCGCTTGGGTCCCACACTCCACGACGTGCCCGGCGACCAACGCGCCGGCGATCGGGTCCCACGCATCGATCGGCCACCCGTGCCCCCAACGGCCCACCGCGATCAGCGGCGCCGCGTCCGTGGTGCGCCCGGTGATCACCACGTCAGCGCCGGCTTCGAGCGCCTCTGCGATGCCGGCCGCGCCGAGGTAGGCGTGCATCCGCATCGGGAAACCGTCCGTAGGCTGCAAGCGCGTCCCGCTCTCGAGGTGTCGCAGGTCACCCCCGGCCATCCACCCACCGAGGCGGTCCCCCAGGTCGTCGCCGTCGACGACGGCGATGCGCACGTCGTGTCCTGCCTCCGCGGCGGCTTGGGCGAGTTGACGGGCCAGCGCGTGGGGGTGGATGCCTCCTGCGTTGCTGATCACGCGGATGCCGCGGTCGAGGCAGGTGCCCAAGATCGGGAGCAGGGCAGGGAGGAAGGTCTTGGCGTAGCCCGTGTCGTCGTCCTTCATGCGGTCGCGTGCGAGGATCGCGAGGGTCAACTCCGCGAGCCAGTCGCCGGTCAGGACGTCGATCGGTCCGCCTTCCACGAGCTCGCGCATCGCAGAGGCGCGGTCGCCGTAGAATCCCGACGCATAGCCGACGCGGATCGGGCGGTGGAAGCGTGCCATGTGGACCCCCGTGGCAAGGGGTAGCGGGACGGCGTGCGCACCGCCACCCGCGACAGGAAACGACGTGCCGCCTGCGAGAACGTGGCTACTAGCAAGCAGGGACCGCCGCACCCGAGCCCCCATGGCGCACGGGGACTCGCGTGGCCGGCTCGCCGAGCCTTCGGCGTAGCGACGGCAGGGCCGGGGCGGCGGGGGCCCTTTCTACCGGTCGTGATCGGGCGCGTTACGTGGCAGCGGCGAGGTCGCCGATGAAGCGTGCCGTGACGTTCGATTTTTGGGACACCTTGGTCGTGGATGATTCGGACGAGCTCGACCGCCGAGCCCTCGGCCTCCCGCCCAAGCTGCAAGCGCGAGCCGCGGCGGTCGTCGCGGCGGTGCAGTCGGTGGCCGATGTCCCCGAGGCGTCCATTCGCGCCGCTTGGGACGACGCGCTCGCGACCTTCCGCCACCAGTGGAAGGTCGAACATCGAACCCCGCACATCCGTGAGCGTGTGGCCTCCGTGTTCGGGGCCTTGTCCCTACACGACGCCGCTTCGGAGCAAGAGGCCCTCGTCGAGGTCCTCGCGACGATGGAGGTCTTGCATCCGCCGCGCCTCGCGCCTGGTGTTCTCGACGTGCTGCACGAGCTGCGAGGCCGGGTGCGCGTCGGCATCATCAGCGACACCATCGTCACACCCGGCAGCGGGCTGCGCCGCATCCTGCGCGACCACAACCTGGCTGGGTTCTTCGATGCGATGATCTTCTCCGACGAGGTGGGATGCAGCAAGCCGTCGCCGAAGATCTTCTTGGAAGCCGCCTCACAGCTGGGCGTGGCCCCGGAAGCGCTGATCCATGTGGGCGATCGCGGGGTCAACGATGTCGACGGGCCGCGATCGGTCGGCGGCACCGGCTGGTTGTACGCGGGCGTGGTCGACCGCCACCCCGAGGGGTGGGCCGGGGCGCCGAAGCTGCTGCACCACGATTTGATCCCGGCGATGCTCGACGGCTTGGGGGTCCCGTGACCGATCGGATGTCTGCGCTCGTGGCGTCGTTCACGTCGTCGTTCCCTGAGACGGCGCCGGAATGGCGAACGTTTGGCCGAGAGAGCGAGTTCCCCCTCGTCGATGCGCAAGGGGCGCCCTTTGACCTCGCGCGGCTCTGGCCCTTGCTTGCACGGGGCGGGGGCGAGGTCAGCCAAGAAGGCACCCTGGTCACCGCGCTGGAGCGAGCGGACGTGACGTTCTCGTCGGAGGTCGGTCGCGCGACGGTGGAGGTGATTCTGCCGCCGTGTCAGGACCTGGTGGAGATGGCGTCGCGCTGGGATGCAGCGGTCGGTGAGCTGGTGGACGTCGCGCGGCGTGAGGGCGGCTACGTGCTCGGCTACGGCATCCAGCCCCGGGCGCGCGCGGAGCCATCGATGATGACGCCCAAGCAGCGCTACCTCGCGCTCGCCGAGGTGATCGGTCCGGCTTGGCAGTGGTTCTCTCTCACCGCGTCCGACCAGACACACGTCTCCGTCGGGCGCGACGAGGTGATGGCGATCACCGACCTGACCAACCTGTTGGTTCCGGTGATCATCGCGCTGTGTGCGAACTCTCCGATCACCGGGGGCGAGCCTTCGGGCTTCCTCTCGGCGCGAGAGGCGACGATGGGCCGCATCTACGAGGGCACCTACCGGCATGGCATGCCCGAGGGACCGTGCGGGACCGCGCGGGCGTGGATCGCGCGGACGTGGCCACTCGACTACCTGATGCATCGGCAAGGTGACGCGGTCGTACCCGTCGGTCGACCTTTCGGATCCTGGCTCGACGCCCATCCCGAGCTCTCGGACCCAGAGGCGTTCGAAGCCTGGGTGTGGCACGACCACTACATCTGGAACAGCACCCGTCCGCGAACGCGGCACGGCACCGTCGAACTGCGGAGCGCTTGCCAGCAACCTCCTGGCGAGACGATGGCGGTGGCGGCGCTCTCGGCGGGCCTCGTCTGCGGTCATGGGGCGATCGCACGCAGGGTCCACGCGTCGCTGGGCGATGCCGCATGGCCGGTCCTCCGCGCATGGCACACGGAGGTCGTCGCACGAGGACCCTTGGCGCCTGAGCCGGTGATCGGGCTTGTGGAGGGCATTCTTTCGGATGCCTCGGAGGCGTTGGAAGCACGCGGCCGCGGCGAGGCGGCGTTCCTCGCGCCGTTGTTCGCGCGGTGGGCCTCGCGAACGAACCCTGCGTTGCGTGCGCTCGCGGCGTGGTCGGACGGCGGCGCCGAGGAACTCGTTCGGAGATTTGCGTTGTGAGCGTGTTTCGACGAGTGACTTGGATGGGCTTGGCCGCTGGGTTGAGCCTCGCTGGGTTCGCGCTCGTCGTCACGCCTGCGCCGGTCCGGTCGGTCGCAGAGGCGGCGCCAGCCGGCGAGCGGACGGCTTGGGACCGCGCATCCGCGCCTCGGATCGTCGCTGTGGGGGACGTCCACGGCGACGTCGACCGTCTGCGGGCGCTGCTGGTGGGGACGGCCGTGATCGATGCCGACGACCATTGGGTCGCGGGGCGGGCGGTGTTGGTGCAGACCGGAGACCGTCTCGATCGTGGGGCCCGAGAAGGCGCCGTGGTCGCGTTGCTCGACGCGCTCGCCGTTGAGGCGGCGTCGGCCGGTGGGGCGGTGCTGCAGCTGCTCGGGAACCACGAAGTGATGAACGTTGCGGGCGACCTTCGCTATGTCGTCCCCGAGGCCCTGGCGGACTTCGGCGCGCGCGGGAGCCTCGCGGGTCGACGCGAGGCCTTCGCGCCGGGCGGTCCGGCAGCGGTGGCGTTGGCGGAGCACCCCGTGACGGTGGTGGTCGGCGACACCCTGTTCGTCCACGGCGGTTGGTCCGAGGCGGATGCGCGGTTGGGGCGCGGGGCCTTGGATGCTGCCGCACGTGCTTGGATGCTCGGGCAAGGGCCGCGACCGCCACAGCTGTTCGCGGAGGACGGTCCGTTGTGGTCGCGTTCGTTGTCGCGCGGCGACGTGGACTGCGGGGCGCTGGCGGCGGTCCTGGCGGCTGCAGGCGTTCGGCGCATGGTCGTGGGTCATACGCCGCAGGAGCACGGTGTGACCTCGGCGTGCGCCGGGGCCGTGTGGCGGATCGACGTGGGTCTTTCGGCCCACTATGGGGGGCCGCTCGAAGCCCTCGAGATCCTCGGGGATCAGGTCCGTGCGATCGCTCCGAGGGTCGCGGCGATGCCGTAGCGCCACGCGACGTCGCTGGGGAGGTCGAGCGCCGCACGGAGCGCGGGCGCGGACGGGCTCGCGTCGTGGGTCGGCGTCCACCAACACCACGCGTCGTGTTCGGGGCTGAGGCTGGGCGTGCCGGCGACGGTGCCTCGCCACAGCAGCATCAACGCCTCCGAGCCGTCGGCCATGGCGTGCGGAAACAACCCGATCGGGCTGCCCTCGACGTCGACGTGGATGTCGCCCACCTCTTCGTGGAGTTCCCGGTACAAGGCGGCGCGGGGATCGGTGATTTCACCGGGTTCAAGACGGCCACCTGGCAGGTCCCAGGTGCCTGTCGCGGCGTCGCGGAGCAGCAGGACGCGGCCTTGTGCGTCGTGCAGCCGCGCCTTCTGCGTGAGTGGGAACCGTTGGGGGTGCATGGGCGGTCGGTAACGCGGTAACGGGAGGGCGGGGGTGGGATGCTCGCGGCGTGGGTGCCCTTGTTGGTCGCATCGTGGCGGCGGCTGCACGGCTTGCCGGAGGGCGAGCCGTGGGGTGAGGCCGATCTCGACCGCGCCGCGCGTGAGGTGTCCCGCTTCTCGGCGGGCCCAGAGGGGGTCCGGGCGTTGGTCGGCCGGCCCTACCTCGAAGATGATGCGTTGATGGCGGCGTACCTGCTGCATTGGTGGCCGACGAGCTACCGCCAAACGGCGTCGCTGCTGGCGCGGATGCCCGGCCTCGTCGGCCCAGGAACGCGGGTTCTGGATCTCGGCTGCGGGCCCGGTCCGGTGTCTGCGGCGTTGTTGGACGTCGGCGCCTGGGTGGAGGGTGCGGATCACACGCCCAACGCCCGGCGCGTGTACGAAGCGATGCTCGGGGCACGGGCGTGGCCGCGCGACCTGCGGGCCGGACCGCCGGCCGACGCGCCGAGGGTCGACGTCGTGTGGGCGGGGCACGTGTTGCATGAGCTGCACCCGCCTTCGGGGGATGCGGTGCTGCGCCGTGTGGAGGTCGTGAGCGCTTGGATGGCAGGATGCGCCCCCGAAGGCCGGTTTGTCCTCGTCGAGCCGGCGACCCGCGCGAACAATGCAGAGGTCTTGGCGCTGCGCGACGCGTTGGCGGCGGCCGGTTGGACGCTCGAAGGTCCTTGTCTGACCAATGCCCCCTGTCCGCTT
>JBJONI010000007.1:0-13398 GCA_046051915.1 Pseudomonadota bacterium | reverse complement strand
CGTCTTCGACCGTGCGAAACGCGCGGACGTCCTCCGTCGCGGCCCCGCACCCCACCAGGGCCGCGACGACGCCCGGCTGCAGGCCAGCGATGCCGCCCCGCGCCCCGAGGAGCTCGGTCGTCGCGAGCGCCGCCTTGAGCTGCTCCCAGTCTTCGGTATCCATGACGTCCACGGCGGTGGTGTCGAGAATGACCGAACGTGCGCGTGTGGCCCGCACGCGTTGCGCGAGGTGGTCGCGGAGCTCGCGGCACACGTCGACATCCATGTCGGGGGGCAGCGTGGCGACGATCGCGCCACGCCAGGACGTGAGAACGACCTTGCTCAACGTTGCACACCCGCCGTACCGGTGCGCCGGACCTCCACGCCGACCCGCCGGAACGCTTCTTCGAGCGCGTCTCGCAAGGTGGCGGTGGTCTGGATCCCCGTGACGTCGATGCCCAGCTCGACGATCGTCTGCGCAATCTCCGGGCTCACCCCCGACAACAGGCTGACACACCCCATCAGGCGTGTCGCCTTCGTCACCTTGATCAGGTGGTTCGCGACCGCGGTGTCGACGACGCCGACGCCGCTGATGTCGATGATGAACACGCGGCTGCGGGTCTGCGCGATGCGACGCAACACCGATTCCATGATGTCCTGCGCGCGCTTGCTGTCGATGATGCCCACGATCGGCAGCATCAGGATGTCCTCCCACAGGGCCGTGACGGGCGTGGACATCTCGATCAGGCTGCGCGTCTGGGCGGCGATCGTCTCGTTCGTCATGTGCGTGTACGACTCGACCACCAACGCCGTGTCGAGGTGCACGAGGCGACGCAGCGCGTCCTTGGCCTGCGCGAGGCGGACCGGCGCGAGGAACGCGTCGAGGTGGTCGAGCATCAGCGACAAGCTGAAGTCCATCGCCGCGAAGTAGGCCGGGAGGCCGAGCCCGATGCGCGCGTGCACTTCGCCGAGATGTCGTCGACTCGCAAGGTAGCGGTCGTCGACCTCGCCCTTGAACAGCGAAGTCCAGTATTGATGCTGCATGCCTTGCACGCGCGTCAGACGATCTTGGCTTCCGAAGTACTCTTGGTACTCCGGAAGTTGCCGCATCCACGTGTAGAACGACGTGATCAGCGGGCTCATGTCGGCCAAGATCGGACCTGCGGCCTCGCGAATGGCGTCGAGGTCGTCCTGGGTGATCCGGTATCGGTTCAGCGCCTCGGTGGGGCTTGTCGTGAAAAGCGTCATGGTGGCCTCGCGATGCGTCCGTCACGTAGCGTCACGGGGGGTTCCAAAGCAACCGCCATGCCGTGGTACCGAGACGGGTACCGCTACCTGCCGTGCCAGCGAGGCGTCGGTGCGAAGGGGGTGCTAGGGTCGGGAGCACTCGGAGACAGCCGATGACAAGCCGCCGCACCTTGCTCGTCGTGGACGACACGCCTGCCAACCTCACGCTGATCACGGCCGTCCTCAAGGACGCGTACACGCTGGTCGTGGCCACCCGAGGCGCCAAGGCGCTCTCGCTGGTGGAGGAGCGACAGCCTGCGTTGATCCTCCTCGATATCGATATGCCGGAGATGGATGGCTACGAGGTGTGTCGTCGGTTGAAGGCGAATCCCGAGACGGCGCACATCCCCGTCATCTTCCTGACGGCGCGGTCCGAAGTCGCCGACGAGGCGATGGGGTTTGAACTTGGGGCCGCCGATTACATCCACAAGCCGTTCAGTCCCGCGATTGTCCGGGCGCGCGTGGCCACGCAGCTCGCCCTCGCCGACGCCCTCGCGACCGCCGAGGCCGAGCGCCGCCGCGCGGACGACCTGCTCGACAGCGTCCTACCGAAGTCGATCGCGGATGAGCTGCGTGCGAGCGGAACCGTCGCCGCGCGGGCCCACCAGCGCACCGCCTTGATCTTCTGCGACGTCGTCGGCTTCACCTCTTGGTGCGACCGCCACGCGCCCGAGGACGTGATCACCCGACTCGATGCCTTGTTTCGTGCGTTCGACGTCGTTGCTGACCGGCATGGCGTAACGAAGATCAAGACGCTGGGCGATGGGTTCATGGGTGCCGTGGGGGTGCTGTCCGACGTCGACGATCCCCTCGGCGTGGCGGTGGCCTGTGCGCGCGAACTGGTGCGCGTGACCCCGACGGTGGCCCCTGACTGGTGCGTGCGCGTCGGGGTCCACGAAGGCCCCGCGATCTCCGGGATCGCGGGTCGTTCGGGCTACCAGTTCGATGTGTGGGGCGACACGGTCAACGTAGCGTCGCGCCTGTGCTCGGCGGCGCTACCGGGCACGGTCGCCACGCTCGCGACCCAAGCGCCGGCAGGCCTGCGTGTGTTCTGGCGAGGCTCCGCCGCCCTCAAGGGCAAGGGGGAGGTGGAGATCGCGTTGTTTCAAGACGGTATGGTCAGCGTCAGCGAACGAGGGAGGTCCATCCTCGACGAAGGATGACGAGATTTGAAAATTCGCTCCGTGGTCTCGACTCGTGAGTGTCACTTGGTGTAGTCCGTGGATGTCACCCCAAGAGGTGGAATCGGCCACCGTGCGGGGTGCGGCTTCTCCGGAGGACCGACATGTTGCAGCCGCGCACCGAGTCCACCGTTTCGCTGCTCGCGACGGCCACCCCGTACGACGTGGGACGCCGGTTGTTGGAGGCCACTGCGGACAAGACGGGCCTCGCCTTCTTCGACGCGGCCGTGGTCGCCCTCTCGCACGTGCTGGGGGCTCGGTTCGTGTTCATCACCCGAGCGGTGGATGCCCCCCCGACACGGGTGCATGTCCTCGCCGCGGTCCGACATGACAAATCGGTCGAACCTTGGACGTTTGAGCTCGAGGGGACGCCCTGCGAGGCGATCTACGCCAAGAGCCATCGGCTGCCTTCCGAACGGGGCCTTCAGATCGGGTTGACCGTCGTCGACGATGCTGTGTGCGACCGTTTCGAGCCCGCGCGGGGGACAGGCCATCGCGCCTTCATTGGGTTACCGTTGTGGGACGCCGCAGATACGATGATCGGACATGTGGCGCTCTTCTTCGACGAGCCGATCGAACCGGGCCCCCTGCGGGCCGTGCTCCTCGAGATTGTCCGCATGTATGCCATGCGGATCGAGGGAGAGCTGAACCGCCTGCTCTCCGACGAAGCGGCGGCGCAGGCGCTCCAGGTCGCGCGCGCCGCCACCGAGGCGCAGTCGTTCTTCACGGCTTCGATCAGCCACGAGCTCCGCACACCGCTCACCGGGATCCTCGGCATCGTCGACCTCCTCGCCCGAACGCAGCTCGACGACCGGCAACGAGACCTGGTGTCCACGATCCGCGCCGCCGGCACGAAGATGAAGCGTCTCCTCGACGACTTGCTCGATCTTGCGAAGGCGGACGGCGGCCACATGACGCTCGAGCAGTCAACGTTCGGGCCACGCGAGGGCCTCCTTGACGTTCTGCACCTGTTCGCGGCGCGCGCAGAGGCCAAGGGACTGACGCTGCGGGTCGTCTGGCATGGTGACGAGGCGCCACAGCTTCGCGGCGATCCGATGCGCCTGTTCCAGATCGTCAGCAACCTCGTCGGCAATGCGATCAAGTTCACGGAGCTCGGAGAAGTCAGGATAGAAGCGCAGTGGTCGCGGTCGAAGGGCCTGATGTTCGAGGTGCGTGACACGGGGCCTGGCATCCCGGCCGAGGTCATCCCACGGCTAGGCGTTGCCTTCCAGCAGGCGGATCCGAGCGTCGCCCGCACCCATGGCGGTACGGGCCTCGGGCTGGCGCTCAGCCGCCAGCTCATTGAGGCCATGGGTGGAACCTTGGAGATCGAGAGCGAGCTGGGTGCGGGGAGCTGCTTCCGCGTCGTGCTCCCGCTGGCTGAGGCGGCGGAGCCTGCGCCTGAGGAGGACGCGTCGGATTGGCCCATCGAGCCCCTCTCAGGCTGGGCCCTGGTGGTCGAGGACGACCCGGTCTCGCGGATGGTCGTCGGGGAGATGCTGCGCCAGCTTGGCTTGAGCGTCGTCCTCGCCGGCGACCCGACGGCGGCCGTCTCCATGTTGGGCGACCACGTGTGGCGCCTCATCGTCACGGACATGCACCTGCCGGTTCTCACAGGGGCCGAGTTCGTGGCGCGCGCGCGGGCGGCGGTCGGAGCGGTTCCGCGCGTGGTGATGCTGACGGGGGACGGCACCGCGTTCGCCACAGAGCGCGCGATGGCGGCTGGGGCGGACGCCGTCCTCCTCAAACCGATCGATCCCATCACCCTCGCGCGCATCGTGCGCGGGTAGCGCTCAGTACGCCGTCCACGTGCCGCCGATGGTCGTGCAAGCGAGGCTTGCGTCGGCCGCGTTGTCGGTGTCGTCGGTGTAGTACGTCGTCGATGTCCACAGGCCGTTGGGGTCACCCCCAAAGCATGTGCCGATCGCCCCCTCGAGCGGGCACGCATCGACGACCTCAAAACCCTCGGCGAGGCACTCCTCCTCGGTGAGGATGCCGAACTTCACGCCGGTTTCGAGGCAGGTGCGTCCTTCGTCGAGACAGGCGAGGGAGGCGCCGTTGCCGCGTGGAGCGTCGCCGCTTGGGGCGTCGGCACAGGCGGCGAGCAAGGGCAGGAGGAACGGCGTCGCACGGTGCATGGAAACCTCGATGGGCCAAGGGTTTGGGCCATGGTACCCGAGAACGCCCGCAAATGCTGGGGTCCTGTAAGGTCGAAGTCGGGGCTGCGTTTCGGACCCGTCGTGGAGGCTTGATGCGCGTGTTCTTTTTTCTTGGCGTGTTCGCGTGTTCCCGTGCCGCTCCGTATGCCGCGGAGGAGGCGCCCCAGGTGCCCACATCGGCGGTGACGTCCCGCGCCCTGGTAGAGCCGACCGCCCTGGATGGCGCTGCGGGGACGGCAGGCGTCGCGGACGCGGCCGTGGTCGCGGCGCCCCGTCAGGTGGTGCGCCGCGCGACGCTCGCCGTCGTCGTCGACGACGTCGCGCAAGGGGTCGAGGAGGCGGTGGCCGTCGCCGAGGCGCGGGGCGGCTTCGTCGACGCGAGCGAGATCCTTCCCGAAGGGCCTTACCCCCACGCGGAGCTGACCCTTCGCATCCCCGCGGATCGTCTCGACGAGGCGATGGACGCCGTCGCGTCCGCCGCCTTGCGCGTCGATCGGCGCGCGCTCACGTCCGACGACGTGACAGAGGCCGTCGTGGATGCCGACGCTGCGCTGACGAACCAGCGCGTCCTGGAAGGACGGCTGAGGACGCTGTTGGGGACGGCGTCGGGCGTCGACGAGGTGCTTGCCGTGGAGGCCGAGCTCGCGCGGGTCAGGCAGACGATCGACGCGACGGAGGCGCGTCTTCGCGGACTCCAAGGGCAGGTGGCGTTGTCGACCCTGCACGTCTCGTTCGGCACGGGCGGCGCGGCGTCTGTGGTCGCGTCGTGGTCGCCCAGCGAAGAGGCCGAGGCTGCGCTGGCGGGGCTCGTTGGGGGCGTTCGGCGACTGGCAACGCTGGCGATCTGGCTCGTCCTGTGTGTCGGGCCGCTGGCGTTGGTCGTTGGCCTGCCGATCGGGTTGTGGCGTCGGTGGGCGAGGCCGGCCTGAGATCTCGACGTCGTGGGGGACCATCGAGGGCGTCGTGCGCCGGTGCGCCGCGCTGAACGCGGATGGTTCACGCCGTGGTGCCCTTCGCAACGTCCAGCGCCAACTCCAACTTCCAAGCGAGCGATCGGACGGACGCGCCGGCGGCGTAGCGGTTGGCGAATCGGGGCTGCTGCACCCCGCGCCGCCACCATCGGCCGGTGGCGATGTCGACGATCACGGCGGGGTGGGTGGCGTTACTTTGACGGTCCAGACTCCAATAGCGCGTTGCGCTCGCCATGACGTCGGGCCAATCGCCCTCGTCGATGTCCGGCAGGGTCTGGGCCCAGGGTCGCAGAAACGACCCGCCTTCGCCAGATGTGTCGAACCAGGCGTTGCGCGCGAAGACGGGCCGCGAGGTGAACGCGTGCCGTAGGATCACCTCGCGGAACACCGACAGGGCGAGGTGGGATGTGGTCTTCGCTGGCGCGTCCGCGCGCTCCTGCAGGCCACACCGGGCCGCGATCGCCTCGGCGAACTCGCCCGGGTCGCTGCCGAGCCCATGCGGCGGGTAACGCCAGACGAGGTCCTGTTGCGTCTCTGCCCAATCGGGTCCGGTTCGGGGGCGGCCCCATGGCTTAAGGAGCACGCCGGTGCCGGCGAGGTTGAACATCGCGAGGGTCTGGTCGACCCGCGCGTGCGTTCCGTAGACGGCGAGGCAGTCGTACATCCCGCCGCACGGGTGCATCTCGATGATCCGCAGGTGGTGGCTCGGGTAGTGGCGAACGAGGTCAACCGCCACCCGCCACGCGATGGCCTGCTTGAGGGCGTGGCCCGGCTCCGGCGTCAGGTGCAGATCGCTCATCGGGCCTCCCTCCAGCGAGGTTCGCACGGCGCGTGCCAACGGGCCATCACGGCCGTGATTGCCGTCGGCGTCGGGGTCGGCTACGCACCGCGCGAGGCGCGCATGCCCGGGCTGGACTTCACCGAACTGCTGCTTGTGGGCATCCTGATCCTGCTCTTCGTAGGACCGGAGCGCATGCCCCATGTCGTTCGCATGTTGGGGCGGTTGTACGGTCAGTTTCGGCGTTCTGCGGATGAGTTCCGCAAGGCGTTGGTCCTTGAGGCCGACCGCATGGACGAGGAGGAGCGTCTGCGCGCCTTGGTGCGCCAGCGCAAGGAGGCGGAGGCCCGGCGTCAGGCCGAGCAGGCGTCGGGCGCCGAAGCCGATCCGTCGGTCGGGACGCCGCAGCCGCAGCCGCAGAGCGCGCCGTCTGTCGTGACCCCGTCCGAAGCCCGCGACCCGGCAGCCGAGGGAGACGGTCCCCCCGACCTCGATGGGGTGCCCGAGGGCTTCTCGGAGGACGAGTGGGCGACGCTTCCTGAGAGCGTCAAGCTCCTCGTCCGTCAACGTCAGGGGGCCACATGATCCCCCCCGTGGATCGTCCCCCCGGCGCGTCGACGCCGAGAACGGCCTCGCCCGGCGACGACGCCCGCGCCCGACTCGGGCCGCCCCCTCGGTCTCCGGGCGCGGCGGCCGAGCGCGATGTCGCCGCGCTGCAGGCGGAGCTGGATGAGGTCGAACAGTTCCGCATGCCCTTGATGGCGCACCTGATCGAGCTCCGCGACCGGTTGATCTGGTCCGTGGGCGCCCTGATCGTCGGGTGCTCGGTCGGGTTTGTGTTCGCTCGCGAGGCGATCGAGGTCCTCAAAGCGCCGTTTGTCCTCGCGCTCGAATCGACCGGAACCGATGGCGGCCTGAGCCTCGTCAATTCGCCGTTCGAAGGCTTCGTGGTCCTGATGAAGGTCGCCTTCATCGTCGGCTTGGTGATCAGCAGCCCCGTCATCTCCTGGCAACTTTGGCAGTTTGTCGCGCCGGGTCTGTACAAGACGGAGCGCGCGGTCGTTGCGCCTCTGGCCTTTTCGAGCACGGGGTTGTTCCTGGCGGGTGGCGCGTTCTGCTACTTCGTCATCTTCCCGTACGCGTTCCCGTTCTTCATTCAGGTGCTCGACGTCGAGGTCAACCTCTCGGTCAACGGCTACCTGATGGCGATGATCCAGATGATGATTGCGTTCGGCGCCTGTTTTCAGCTGCCTGTGCTCGCATTCTTCCTCGCGCGGATCGGCATCGTCGACCACATCGACCTGTGGAACTGGTTCCGACCGGCCGTGATCGTGATCTTCATCATCGCCGCGATCATCACGCCGCCGGACGTCTTGACGCAGACGCTGGTGGGCATCCCCATGGTGTTGCTGTACCTGGTGGGGATTGGCATCGCGCGGATGTTCACCACGAAGGTGCGAGAGCCCGGAGCGCCTACCGCGGCGACTTGAGGATGCCGGGGAACATCACGCCCGCGTTCGGGTCGATGCCGGGGAAGGTCATCGTCGCTTGGGACACGGTGACGATGAAGCCGAAGCGCGGCAGGGCGACGAGCCCATCGGCACCGATCAGGCCGTCGGGCGGGTTGGGAAACGGACCCGCGAGACGGAAGGCCGTCACCACGCAGGCATCGAGTTTGTCGGACCCGCTGGGGCGGCCGATCTCGATCGCTTCGAGGGCGCCAACGCTGTCGAGGAGGACATCGGCTTCGGTGGTGTAGCGCGGACGTTCGAGGCGTTCGGACTCGGGCACCGCGTCGATGCACGCCACCCACACTTCGTTGATCATCCGCCGGATGCGGTCGAGGTAGCCCGCATAGACGTACTCCCTCGCGTTGATCGCGAGCTGATCGCCGATCTTGGCGTCGATCCAGTCGTTTTGGGGACTGCCTGCGAGCGCGGACGCGGCGTGGCTCGCGGGCACGGGATCGTCGGGTCCGTCCTTGTTGGTGCGGGCGTGGGGAGAGGGAAGCGCGGCCATGTTCCCGTCGCGACCCGGCACGAAGCTCCTCGCGCCCACCCGGGCACCGGTCGAGGGTTTGTCGATGTGTAGGTCTTCGGCTTCTTCTCGCTCGTACTTCGACGCTTCGCTGTACGTCGGGGCCAGAACCTCCGGGTTCACGCTCGTGCGCTCGGTGCGCGTCTCCTGCTCGACCCGGACGTCGTACTCGGACAGGAACCGTGCGTCGTCGGGTCGTTCCTCCAACAACGGCGGCGGCAACTCGACGATCTGGCCCGACACATCCGGAGGTGGCGGCGGAGGCGGTTCCTCCGCGGGCGTGGGCGGTTTGGGGGCGAGCGCATCCGACGGTGCCCGCAGCAGCACGAGGTGGGCGGGACCCTTCGTCGCGCTCCGACCCGAGAACGACGGCAGCAATCCGAGGGGCTCAAGCACCGTCATGCTGCCCGCCACGAGCGCTGTCGCGAGGACGCCGAACAGGACCCAGCGGTGGCTGCGTCGGTGGCGGCGAGCCCACGACGCCTCGTACGAACGGACGCTCATGGCGCGGTGACTCCGCCTGTGGAGGGCAGATAGCGCAGCGTCAGCACGTGGTGAAGGGGGGTCGCGTCGATCGTCTTCGGCACGCGCTTGAAGCGCTTCGGCACGGCGGCGAGCGCGATCAGGTCGAGGTCGGTGTCCCCACTCGGCCGCTCGATGGCGAGGCTGGAGACGCGTCCCGAGCGTTCGATGTCGAACGCCAACGTGACGGTACGCGGCATGGTGGCGCGTGCGGGGTCGACCGGGCGCGCGAGCCAAGCGGACTCGATGACGTCGTCCGCATCGGCCAGGTAGGTTCCGAGGGGCGTTGCGCGGGCTTTGACACCGCCACGGAGGTCGGGGTTGAACGCGTCTGGAAGCACGATGGCGCGGACGGCCGCGACGCCGTCGTCGGACGCTGCGGACGGCGCCGCGGACTGCCAACCCATCAGGCGCGCGAGGCGCTCGACCGGGTCCTCGAGCGGCTCGCGGGGGCTTTCGAAGGCGGTCGTCGTGTCGGTCTCCGCGGGGTGCTCTGTGGCGGGCCGCTCGGGGGCCGTGGGCGCTTGGTTCGGGTCCAGCAGGTTCGTCTCGGCACGCGGACGGCGCGGGGACTGGGGCGTGCGGGACGCGCTGGGCGCCTTCCGTGGTGCTGCGGGGGCGATCGTGGGGCCCCACGGCGCCGCGGACGCCTCGCTCGGCATCGACGCGTCGGTGCTGGCGACGGTGGCGGCGGGGGAGGACGGCGAGACGACGAGGAGGCGCACCACCGCTGGCGACCATGCGCCGTTCGCTCGCGGCGTCATCGGCACGAGGGGTGCGGACGGCGACGCAGGGGTCCCCTTCGCACCGCTCCGGGCGACGCTGGGCATCGAAGGGGAAGACGCCACCCCGCCGTAGGTAGAGGGAGCCGTCGACGTCGATGCGGCGCCTTCGAGGTGGGACCATGAGACCGGCGCCTGACCCGAGGAAGCATCCAACGGGGCCTCGACGACGTCGGCGTCGCTGTGCGCGGGTCGCGAGGGGTCGACGACGGCGGCATCCGCTTGGGACACGGCCTCCGCTTGCGCTTCGGGTGGCTGTAGGGCGTCGATGGACGGTGGGCTCGGCGTGGGAGGGGCACCGCCGGCGGCGCGCAACCGCGGGGCGTCGGGCTGCGCAAGGCTCGCGGCGGCGCCGGTGACGCGGGCGTTCCCTCGCTGTCCCTGCTGCGCAGCCTCGGACGCGTCGTCCACATCGCGCGCGCCAACGAACGCCGCGTCGGCGGGCGTCGACGCGAGGCTTCCGTCGGCGCGGACGACCGTCTCACGTCGGACGGGCAGGGCGGCGCTGGTGTCCGGTGCCTGTGGTGCGGGCGGTGGTGTCGCGGGTGAGGGCTTTGGCGCCTTCTGGAGCGTCGCTGCCGCGGTCTGGACGGCCGTGGGCCGATCGGCCGGCGGCTTTACGAGACGCTGGGCGAGCTCGGCCTCCGGGCGCGTGGCGGACGATGGGGGCGCGCGGCTCGGTCCCGTGGCTGCGGCGGCTGCAAACGAGGGCGTCGAATCGGTCGTCTGGGCCGAGGCCAAGCCGGTTGGGGCTTTGTGCACGTCGGTTGCCGACAGGCGCGCGGCATCCCGGTTGGCTCCGCTCGGGTCGAGGGCGTTCCTCGACGGTCCGGGGCGCGTACGGGCGCTTCCGTGGTTCGCGGACGCCTCGTCGCTGCAGCACGCCGACCCTGGCGCGGCCGGGCTCGGCGCCCCATCCGCGTCGACCGCGGCCGAGGAGCCCGCTGCCGCCGAAGAGGTCGCGCTGGTCGCGTCGCGGGGCGACGACGCCGGTTGGGGCTGGTGCCGTTGGACCTGCCAAGGCAGCTTGGTGGCGGCGACGTGATGCGCGGGCGACGCGGTTCCGACCGCCTGGTCCTCCGCCCAGAGCAACGTTGCGTGGATCAGCAGCGACGTCAACAGCGCGGCGACTTGCCGTCGCCGGTCGTCCGGGTGCAACGTGCGACCCGTCCAAAGCGCTATGTCGCGGCTCGCGCCCATCGTGCGATGTCCTTACGGGGCGTGTACACCCTCCGGGCCACCCCTGCACGAGAGGTGACGGAGGACGACGTGCCGTTTGCATCCCACCGCCTCGATCTGCTGTTGGTCCCGGCCGATCCCGAGGAACGGCGTTCTGTCGCCCCGCTGGCGCGGTTGGGCGAGGCGCGCGCTTGGTGGGCCTCTGGAGCCCCCGGAGTCGGCGCATCCGCCTTGGGCGTCGGCTCGTTCGCCGGCGTCCGAGGCGAGGAACACCCGCGCCCGAGGTTGTTCGCCAACGGTTTGGGCGGTTTTCACGTTCGTTGTCCTGCGTGCGAGGCGCCGGCCGCGCGCGCGCTGGGACGCGCGATGGCGCTGGGGCGTGACCTCGGCGTCCCGGACGTCCGTTGTGAGACGTGCGGGCGCAGTCATGGCGCGGGCGACTTGGCCTACGCCCCGCCCGCCGCGTTCGCGTGCGCGGCTTGGACGCTGATCGACGTCGCGACGTCGGCGTTGAGCGCGGAAGCGGCCGACGCCATCACCGGCGCTTGGGGCCCTTGGCGCCTGATCGCACGCCGCGTTGCATGAGGGCGCGCGGCCAAGGAAGGCGTTAGCGGCAGCACAAGCTCAGGAGCCGCATGCCCACCCTCCGTCATCAAATCCTGATCGACGCCAACCCCCGCGCGATCTGGAACGCCGTCACCACGTCGGAGGGCGCCGCGCACTGGTGGGCCGATGAAGTGCGCATCGACGCGCGTGTCGGCGGTCGCGTGGTGCTCGTGCACGGGGAAGGGGATCAGCGCCAAGAGGAGGTCGGCACCGTCCTCCAAGCGCGCCCCACGGCGGTGTTCGAGGTGCGTTGGGACGGCGCATCCCTCACGCGAGGGACGAGCACGTTGTTCCAGATTGGGCGCACCGACAACGACACGAAGATCCACGTCGTGCAGAGCGGCGCGGGCATCTTGGACGACGAGGCGGCCGCGGCCGTGCTGCTCGACCTGTGGAAGGAGCGGTTCGCTCGGCTTCGGACGCACTTCGAAGGCGCGTGATCAGCGTCCGCGACCGCGGTCCTTGCGGGCTTGCTGTGCGGCCTTGCGCGCTGCGATCTTCTCCTCAGCGCTCAGCGCAGGGAGTGCTGGCTTGCCGCCGGTCGACGCGCCCGCACCTGCGCCGGGAAATCCGCCGCCCATGCCGGGGAACCCGCCACCCATGCCAGGGAAGCCTCCACCTGGCGGCGCGCGGAATCCCGGGAGTCCGGGCATCCCGCCGCCCATCATCTTTCCGAGGTCCTTCATCATCTTGCGGGCTTCGAGGAACCGGGTGTGGAGCGACTCTACGTCCTCGACGGTCCGGCCCGAGCCCTTCGCGATCCGTCGGATGCGGGACGGGTTGAGGACGTCGGGAATTCGGCGCTCTTCCTTGGTCATCGACTGGATGATCGCAAGCGTTCGGTCCATCTCGCGGTCGTCGATCGCCTCGGGGGGAACGTCGCGCAACGCCTTGTTCATGAAGGGCAACGAGGCGAGGAGGTCGCGCAGGGAGCCCATCTTGCGGATCATGTTGAGCTGATCCACGAAGTCGTCGTAAGAGAACGTGCCTTCGAGGAGCTTCTTGGCCTTGTCCTCCGCTGTCTTTTCGTCGACGTTGGCCTCGAAACGCTGCATCAGGCCAACGACGTCGCCGAACCCGAGGATCTGTTGGGCGAGCCCCTCGGGTCGGAACGCCTCGATGGCGTCGAGGTCTTCGCCCTTGGTCAGGAACTTCACCGGCTTCCCGGTGACCTCGCGGATTGAGAGGGCCGCACCGCCTCGCGCGTCACCATCAAGCTTCGTAAGGATAAACCCCGTGAACGACAGACGCGCATGGAAGGTCGCCGCGGTGACGACCGCGTCTTGGCCGATCATGCTGTCGGCGACGAACAGGATCTCCTGCGGGTTCACGGCCGCCTTGATGCCGTCGAGCTCGGTCATCAACGTCTCGTCGATCGCGAGCCGGCCGGCCGTGTCGATGATCACGACGTCGCGCTTGGTGGCCTTCGCCTGGCTGACCGCAGCGCGCGCGAGCTCCACGGGCTGCATCCCGCGGATGGTGAACACGGGCACGTTGATCCGACGACCCAGCACGAGCAGCTGGTCGACGGCCGCCGGTCGGTAGATGTCGGCCGCCACCAGCATGACGCGCTTGCCCTGCTTCGTCAGCATCTTCGCGAGCTTTCCCGACGTGGTCGTCTTGCCGGAGCCCTGAAGGCCGACCATCAGGATGACCGTCGGCGCGCCGGTGAAGGCGATGCCCTGGTCTTCGCTCTTCATCAGCGAGACCATCTCTTCGTAGCAGGAGAACACGAAGTGGTCCTGCGGTCGGACCTTGCCCAAGCGACCGGTGGGGTCCTTGAGCTTGACGACTTCGCCGAGCGCCTTCGTCTTCACGCGGTCAAGGAACGCCTTGACGACATCGACGCCGACGTCGGCCTCAAGCAGCGAGCGTCGCACCTCGGCCAGCGCGGGCGCGAGGTTGTCTTCGGTCAGC
>JBJONI010000006.1:0-4757 GCA_046051915.1 Pseudomonadota bacterium | reverse complement strand
GACAGCGCTCCGCGTGGACGCGACCTGCATCGGTGAGCATGCCGCCGACGCCGGGGCACGAGCCGTCCGTCGCGTTGGCGATGCGCGTCACCCAGCGGTCGATCCGCGCCGCGTCCCAGCTCCGCGCGTCGGGGTGTTCCTGCGCGACGACGTCGCGCGCGACGTCCCGGATGGCGTCGCGCGCCGCGCGGACCTCGACCACGTCGAGGCCGATCCGCGTGGCGACGTCCTCGACCGCGTAGCCGTCGGCGTAGTGGAGGCGGTAGACAGCCTCGTGCTCCGCTTCGAGCGCGGCCAGCACCGCGAGGCTCCAGCGGTGCGGAACGGGGTGCGCGAGGTCCTCGTCATCGTCGAGGTGACCCCAGCGGCCCTCCGCGCGGGCGAGGAACTCCTCCGTGGCACGCGAGGCGCGTGCCTCCACCTCGGCCAGGTCGCGGACGCCGCCGAGACGCCACGCCGCATGGTCACGCGCAGCCCGGAGCGTGGCGGGGCGCACCTGAACGCCTCCGCGGACGAGCTCCCAGGCGACACGCACGGTGAGCGCGCTCCACGCGCGCCGGATCAACTCTGCATCGAGGGAGCGTTCCATGTCCCGCCCGCGTAACCGGGGGCGCCGGCGACGTCGCTTCGAACGCTACCAGCCGAAGGGACCGCCGTGGTGGCCGATGTCGCTGCGGCTGCCGTCCGGGTCGAGCACGCCGGGGTCGCCGGCGTCCACGGCCGGCGAGCTGCGTCCCACCAGGAAGTCGTCGTTGGTCCAGTCGCCGTCGTTGGTCGCTGCGGTGAGGCCCGGGTCGACGAGCAGGTTGCCCGTGCCGTTGCCGGTGAAGCCCGCCACGCCGCCGAAGGCGGTGACGTTCCCGAACACGAGGTTGTACGTGACGGTGCTGTCGATGTCGTCCTTGCTGTAGACGCCGACGCCGTCGTTCCCGTACACGAGGTTGTTGTGGAACACCGGGGTGGTGCGCGTCCACTGGCAGAAGCCGGCGCCGAACTGCGTGTCGCGCACGCTGTTGAAGGCGATCGTGTTGTTCACGATCTCGGCCTCGCCGTAGGCGGCGTTGTCCTCGTAGGTCACGATGCCGCCGCCGTAGAACGACGCCATGTTGTCGGCGATGATGTTCCCGGCGATGGTCGGGCCCGCTGGGCCGGCGACCTGGATGTTGATGCCGCCGCCCTGGCCGTCGGCGTCCTCGTCACCGGCCGCCGGGACGTCGTCCGCGATGTTGCCGGAGATGATGTTCTGCGCGATGAGGGCGTCGCTGTAGGCGGTCCAGATGCCGCCGCCATCGCCGGCGCTGTTGTCGACGATGACGTTGCCGAGGATCGTGGCGGCGCCGCCGCGGAGGTTGATGCCGCCACCGTCGGAGCCGTCCTCCGGGCCGCCGAAGCCAGCGTCGTTGCCCTGGATGAGGTTGTCGAGGATGGTGGGGGAGGCTTCGTACGCGCGGATGCCGCCGCCTACGCCGGGGAGGTCGGATGTGGTGTTGCCGACGATACGGTTGTTCTCGATCGTCGGGTCGGCCTCGCGGATCTGGATGCCCGCGCCGATGCCGCCGCCGCCGTTCGTGATCGTGAAGCCGTAGATGCGCGCGTCGCTGCTCTCGCCGGTGACGAAGCTCACGACGGAGGCAAATCCACCGCCGTCGAGGAGGGTCTCCTCAGCGCCCTTGACGCTCTCGGCGTTGACGGGCCAGCCGTGCCAGTCGACGTTCTCCTCGTAGGTGCCGGGCATGGCGCGGACCTCGTTGCAGCCCGTGGCGCCGGCCTCGTCGACGGCCTCTTGGAGGGTACCCAACGGCTCGGTCGGCGTGCCGGTGCCGGTCGCGCCCGGGCTCGCGTACACGGGGCAGGCGTCGACACAGTCGCGCTCGCCGTCGGCGTCGAGGTCAGCGGCGGCGTCGGACGGCGTGCTCGCCACGCAGTCGTTGTCCTGCCCGTCGCAGATCTCCTCGGCGTCCGGGTGCACGGTCGGGTCGGTGTCGTCGCAGTCGTCGACGGTCGTGTAGCCGTCGCCGTCCTCGTCGACCGGGGCGGGGCCTGTGTCCGTGTCGACGGCGCTGTCGCCGGTGTCGACGACGGGGTCTTCGACCTTGTCGGTGACCTGGTTGCTGCAGGCGATGAGCTGGGCGAGCAGGGCGATGACCATCGGGCGCTCCGTAGGTGACGCAGGGCAAGTGCCGCGGGCGCGGAGAATACTTGCGAATGGCGCCCTGTCAAGCGCGCGCGTGAGGTTCGATCCAGGCCCGGAGCTGCGGGTAAGGGAGCGCACCCACCTGACGGTCGGCGAGCGCGCCGCGGCGGAACATCAGCATCGTCGGGATGCCGCGCACCTCGTGGCGCTCGGAGAGCCCGCGGTGCTCGTCGGTGTTGACCTTGAGGACGAGCACGCGGCCGCGCAGCTCCTCGGCCACGCGCGCGAGGTTGGGGCCGAGGGTGCGGCACGGCCCGCACCAGGGTGCCCAGAGGTCCACGATGACAGGCACAGGAGCGTTCGCGACGGCCGCATCGACCGTGGCGACGTCGACATCGACGGGGGTGCCGCTCGTCGTCAGGGCGCTCCGGCATTTTCCGCAGCGGGCCCCGTCATCGGCCCGGGTGGCAGGGACACGGTTCCACTGCCCGCAGGCGTGGCAACGGTAGGCGTGGACGTCGGACATGGGGAGCCTCCGGCAAGAGCGTGTACACCGCGGGCGCGAGCGTCCAGTCCTCCGTGGGCTGGCGGTGCAACGCTTCGCCACGCGCGCGCGCCGTGACCATGGGCTATGCTCAAGGCTCCCCGGAGAGCCCATGCTGCTGCTCGCGTCCATCGCACTCGCCGCCGAGCCCCCGCCGCCGATCGTCAACGGCTCGACCACGAGCGACTTCCCGCAGGTGGTCACGCTCTTCGCGGTGGATCGCGACGGCTACGGAGGCAACTTCTGCTCGGGCACGCTGATCGCGCCGACCTGGGTGCTCACGGCGGCGCACTGCGTCGAGGCCATGAGCAGCGACTTCCGCGGCTATGACCTGTACGTGGTGGCGGGCTACGACCTCGACACCAACCGCGGCATCACCGAGTACGTCCAGGCCGCGAGCTGGACGGAGCACCCGCGCTACGACGCCGTGAACCTGCAGAACGACATCGGCATCGTCGAACTCACGACCCGCATGGCCATGGACTTCATGCCGGTGAACAAGGACGCGATCTCCAGCCGCGACATGGGCGACGACTACCGCTACGTCGGCTGGGGCATCACCTCGGACAATGCCCAGGACAGCACGAAGAAGCGCACCGCGGACCTGCCGGCCTACGACTACGACGGACAGTTCCTCTATGCGTACGACCCGACGGACCAGCAGAACGTCTGCTCGGGCGACAGCGGCGGCGCTGGACTCGAGATCCTCTCGGGTGGTGGCTACGAGCTCGCCGCGGTCAACAGCTTCGTCTTCTCTCCGGATGGCGACCGCACGCCGTGTGTCGGCGGTGCGACCGGCGGCACGCGTGTGGATGCGTACATCAGCTGGATCGAGGGCTACACGCCCGTGTACAGCGCCGCTGAGCTGGCCTCCTCCGGAGGCGGCGGCGGCGGCGGCGGCGGCGGCGGCACGGACACCGGCGGCGGCGGAGGCGGCGGCGGAGGCGGTGGCGGTGGCGGTACGGACACCGGTACGACCGACACCGGCAGCACCGATGTGCCGACGGGCAGCGCCGGCGACACGGATCTCGGCGATCCCGCCCTGCCCGATGAGGTGGGCGAGGACTACGCCGGCACCAAGGGGCTCGGCTGCGTGTCCGCTCCCAGCTCCATGCCGGGCGCCGTGGGCGTCGTCGTGGCCGGGCTCGCGCTCCTCGTGCGTCGTCGCCGGTAGATTGTCGTGGTCGTCATCCTCAGTCTGCTGATCGCGTGTCGTGGCACCCCGGAGCCGGTGGGCGCGAAGGCCCCCGTGGCGGAGGCACCGCCCGCGGCGCCCCGACTCGTCCCGGGTACGGCCATTCTGGCGCGTCCGGAGCCGGTCGGCGCTCCGATCGCCTACGAGGCCGTCGATGTCGAGGGCGGCTCCTTCGCCATGGGCAGCCTTCCGTCGGAGCCTGGCCGCGACGATGACGAGCGCAACCACGTGGTCACGCTCTCCCGGGGCTTCCGGCTGGGCAAGATCGAGGTGACGCAGGCGCTCTGGGACCAGGTGATGGAGCTGAACCCGAGCCGCGTCAAGGATCCGGCCCTCCCTGTCGACCGGGTCGCGTGGATCGACGCCATCGCCTTCGCCAACGCGCTCTCGGCGCGTGACGGGCTCGCTCCGGCCTACACCGTCAGCGGAACCGACGTGGCGTGGAACGTCGAGGCCAACGGCTGGCGCTTGCCGACCGAGGCCGAGTGGGAGTTCGCCGCGCGCGGCAGCGCCACGGCCGTGCACGACTTTGCCGGCAGCGACGACGTGGACGCGGTGGCGTGGACGCAGACGAACGCCAAGGGAAGCTCGCATCCGCCGTGCCAGAAGGCAGCCAACCTGCTGGGCATCTGCGACATGAGCGGCAACGTGCGCGAGTGGACCTGGGATCGGTACGCGCCCTACGCGGGTTCGCCCGAGACGGACCCATCCGGCCCGACCGGCGGGCAGCAGCGCACCCTCCGGGGCGGCGCGTACTCCGACACGTTCACCCAGGCGCGCGTCGCGAACCGCAACCGTGGCCTGCCCGGCGTCCGCTTCGTCGTGAACGGCCTTCGGCTGGCGCGCAACCGCTGACGCTTCCCCGGTCGCGAGCGCGTCCCTAG
>JBJONI010000005.1:0-4957 GCA_046051915.1 Pseudomonadota bacterium | reverse complement strand
GTGGGAGGCGCTGTGGTTTCTGGTGCCGCTGTGGGCGTGGTGGCGCCGGCCAGGGTGGGAGAGACACCCGCTGGGCCGGCTGGCGCGTTCGTTCGACGTCCGTGTGCCCTTCGTCGCCCTGGGCATCGTGACCCATGGCACCTTGTGGGTCCTGATGGACTTGGGCCCTTTTAGTCCGATGACCTTCGCGTTCTACCTCGCGCTTTGGACGCCGGACGACACCGCACGCGCGCGGGCTTGGTGGCGGTCTGTGCGGCGATCGGACGAGATGCGACACCGCGCGTGATACCCTCTGGGCGGCGCGCTTCGAAATGGCGAGCGCCGACCGCCGCAGGGCGGGGAGGGACGATGCGCGTCGGTGTGGTGGGGCTGTTGGTCTGGTGTTCGGGGCAAGCGCTCGCGCAGGACGCGACCTCGCCTTGGACGGATGCGGCGCCTGCCGAGGCCCCGCCGCAGGAACAGGCTCCTGCCGCAGAAGGGCCGTCGGCGCCGGAGCCCTCTGGACCCGCGGCTCCGGCCGACCCCGGTGCAGCGGTGGATCCCGCTGCACCGGTCGATGCGACCGCCGCCGTCGATGCCGCCGCGCCGGTGTCGGAGGCGGCCGTCGGCGAGCCTGAACCCGCCGCCGCATCGGCGCCCGCGGCGCCGACCGTGACGCCGACGGCGCCGGCGGGCAAGGCCGCGGCGAAGAGCAAGAAGCGCAAGCCTGCTTCGGGTGAGGCGGAGGCCGCCATGGCTCTGCTGCTCGACGCGCAAGGGGTCGACACGGAGGCGCTGGACGTTGGGGCCCTCGAAGGCGTCGCAGAGGCGATGGGCTCCCTGACGGCCGCGCTCGGGGGCGTGCCGACCGCGGGCGACGGCGACAGCCCTTCGGCAGGCGACTTGCCCGAGGACATGTTGTCGCAAGCCGCGGCCGCGTTGCCCGCGGTGATCGAGGCCCTCGGTGGCGTCCCTGCCGCGACGGAGGAGGCCGACGTCGACGCCACCGACACCGACACGTCGGGACCGCAGGGGGGCGCGACGCCGCCGTCTGCAGCGTCGGTGCTCGCCGAAGCCGCCGTGGTCGCGCCCGTGCCGGCCCCAGCGGCCGTCGCGGAGCCCGTGGTGGCGCGTGTCGTCGCGGAGCCGAAGGTGGTGGCGCCGGTCGCCTCGACGGCGACGGTGGTGGGGGCGTCTCCGGCGCCAGAGGCGGTTCGGGCGGTCAAGGCGGAGGGGGCACCCGCGCTCGCCGTCGTGACCGAGGCGCGCACCGCTGCGGTCGAAGCGACCGCCCCTGTTGCGTCGGAACCGCCAACGACCTCCGCGCCTTCTGCCCCGCAGACGGCGGGCGACCAGGCCTCGGCGGCGTCTGCGGCGAGTGAGCCCGCCGAGGACAGCGCCCCTGCGGTCGCGTCGGCGACGGGCACGTCGACGGTCCTACAACTCGGTGGGACGGCCGCGTACGAGGTCCAGACGCTGGGCGGGCCGGTCGCTGATCCGGAACCACCGGCGCCGACGGTCGCGCCGCTGCGACCGGCCGCGCCTGCGGCCGCCGCGGGGGACGTGCTGCCGCAGGCGCCGCGTGACCTGAAGCGCCGTGTCCCCGAGCTGCCGGTGGCGTACGAGGCGATCTTGGGGACGAAGCGGATCGTTTGTGCCGCAGAGGTACGGCTCGACGGCTCAGGTCGTGCAGACCGCGTCGGGGTCACCACGTGCCCGGCTGCGATGAAGCTCGCCGTGGCCGATGCGCTCACCGACTGGCGCTGGCCGGAGGGGACGGCGGGTTGGTTCGCCGTCGAGGTTCCCGTGGCGCGCAGCGTTCGCGGGGCGAGCGGCAGGCTGTACCACCCCGGGTTCACCGAGCTGAGCCCAGAGCGCCCTGCGACCGGCTCGCGAGATCTGCCTGTGCTGGTGAAGTCTGGCAAAATGCCGGTGTATCCACGACAGGTCTACCACGGCGACGCGACCTGCCTCGTGAGCGCGACCATCCTGCGGACCGGAAAGTCCGCCGACGTTCGAATCGATGACTGCACGACGCCGTACCGGGTCGAGCTGAACAAGGTCGTGAAGGGGTGGCGTTGGTACCCCGCGGAGTCCGACGGCCTCCCGACGCCTGCGAACATCGAGTTCGAGGTCTCGTTCCGCCTCGAACAAGCGGCCCGTTAGGACGTCCACGTCATCGGGAACCGGTCCCGAAGCTGCCAGCGACCGACCGGGCCGGTACCGGTCATGCGGTAGGCCTGTCCGCTCTCGGCGGTCTCTGGACTGCAGCGAGGGCTGAGCACGCGCAACGCGATGCCGACCCGGCGGCCAGCTGTCGTGTTGGGGCCCGAGCTGTGCGCGAGACGGAAGTGGTGGATGCTGACTTGTCCGGGCCGCAGGGCATTGTCGATGAACGACGCGGGGTCGAGCGCCGCCACGGCCGTCGGACTGAAGGTGAGTCGGTGCCGGTCGGTCGGGGCGTCGGGCGGGATCAAGCGGTGGCTGCCGGCGGCATAGCGCAACCCGCCATTGGCCGGCGTCGCCGTGGTCAAGGCAAGCCACACCGTCACGAGGTGGTCGGCGTCGGGGCCGCGTTCTGCGGTGTCCCAGTGCCATCCGATGCCGCGGCGCAAGCCGGGCGCCTTGGCGAAGACGTCGGCGTTGCGCAGCAACAAGTCGGGACCGAGCAGGGGGACGAGCATCGCGTGGAGCCGAGGGTCGTCGACGAGCGATGTCATCCAGGCGCGTAGGGGATGGTCGTCGTGCTCCCACGGACGAAAGTCCCCGACCTTGCTTCCAGCGGGCTGTCCGGCGAGGGCGTGCGCTTCCATCGTCTCGAAGGCCGCGAGCCGTTCGGAGGCTTCTTCGGCGTCCATCCATCGGAGGCCGCGTACGAACCCGTTGTCGGCCCAGGCTTCGAGGTCGAGCGTCGCGTCATCCACGAACATGCGGGCTCCAGATGCGGCCTACCGCCGGCAGCATGCGCAGGGTAACGCGGCTTCCGTCTGCCGCGACCTCCCGCCGCGGCGTTGGCTTGGAGCGTGCCTGAGATGCTGCGCCTGGAAGACGTGACGTTGGCGATCGGCACGCGCGAGGTGCTGGACGGGGCGACGATGCACCTGCATCCGGGCGAACGCGCCGGGCTGGTGGGGCCGAACGGCGCGGGAAAGACGACCTTGCTGCGGTTGTTGGTCGGCGAATTGGAGGCCGAGCGGGGCGTCGTGGTCCGGCGCGCGGGCGCCGAGATCGGCTACCTGCCGCAGAAGGCCGTGTCGGGTTCGACCAAGACCGTGTGGGACGAAGCGGCGAGCGCGCTCGGGCGGTTGCAGAAGTTGTCGGCCACGCTGGCCGCTCTGGAGGCCGACGTTGCGGCGGGTCGGCCCGGCGCCATCGAGCGCCATGCCGAGGTGGCCGAGGCGTTCCGACACGCGGGCGGCTGGGCGATGGAGGAGCGAATCGGGTCGGTGTTGCACGGCCTTGGGTTCCGGCCGGAGCAGTGGCAGCAGCCGTGCGACACGTTTTCGGGTGGCTGGCAGATGCGGATCGCCCTGGCGCGGCTGCTGCTGGCCGAGCCGGACGTGTGGATCCTGGACGAGCCGACCAACCACCTCGACCTCGCCGCGCGAACGTGGCTGGCGGAGTTCCTCGTGGCGCGCGGACGAACCGTCCTGCTGGTCAGCCACGACCGGTGGTTCCTCGACCGTGTCTGCGACCGGACCATCGAGCTGCGTCATGGTCGACTCGATGCGTGGAAGGGCAACCTGACGTCGTGGCTCGCCGAGCGGGAGCGCCGTGCAGCGGCCGAGGTCGCCGCGTTTGAAGCTCAACAAGAGGAGATCGCGAAGCTTCAGGGGTTCGTGGATCGCTTCGGCGCCAAGGCGACGAAGGCCAGCCAAGCGCAGAGCCGGGTGCGTGCGCTTGAGCGCATCGATCGGCTCGACGCGCCGACGTCCGACGGCCCGCGTGCGCGGTTGAGCCTGCCCGAGGCGCCGGGTTGCGCCGAAGAGGTGGTGGTGCTGGAGCGCGCGACCGTCGGATGGCCCGACGCGGCGCCGCTGGTGCGCGATCTCGACCTCACCCTGCTTCGCGGGGAGCGTCTTGCGCTGCTCGGACCGAACGGGATCGGAAAGTCGACGTTGCTCGCTGCGATCGCCGGCACGCTGTCGTTGTCGGCCGGTCGTCGGCGTCTGGGCCGCGAGGTCCGGGTGGGTTGGTATCGGCAGGATGTCGCCCAGGCGCTGGCACCCGATGCGACCCCGTTGGAGGTCGTCCCTGCGGCCTCGCCGCTCACGCCGGAGCCGCGCGTGCGAGGCGTCCTCGGCGCGCTCGGGTTGCGAGGCGATGCCGCGCTCCGAAGGATCGGCGACCTCTCAGGAGGCGAAAAGTCTCGGGTTGTCCTGGCGTCGTTCGTGCTTCAGCCCGCGAACCTCCTGCTGTTGGACGAGCCGACCAACCACCTCGACGCGGTGACGGTGGAGGTGCTGGCGGACGCCCTCGCCGCTTGGACCGGGGCGCTCGTCCTCGTCAGTCACGACCGGTACTTGGTGGAACGCTTGGCGACGCGTGCGCTTCGCTTTGACGGGGAGACGGTGACGACGTTCGACCGGCTGGAGCCGGACGTGTTCGCTGCGGGGCCACGACGGGTGGTGCGCGCTGCGACGCCGCCTTCGGCCGGCGCGCTCAGCCACGATGAGCGCAAGCGGCGCCAAAGGGAGGCGGCACGCATCGAGCGCCGGAGCGAGCAACTGTTCGAGGAGAGTGTGCGCGTTGAGGCCAAGGCCGAAGCCCTCGACGCGGAGATGGTGACGCATGCCACCGACCCGAAGGCGATGCGCCGCTTGGTCGCGGAGCGTGACGCCGTCGATACGAGGCTGATGGCCATCCTCGAGGAATTGGAGACCCTCGACGCGGCGCGGCGCGGCCTGGCGGACGCGACAGCGGGCTAGGGGCAGCGCTCGTCGATGTCGCCGTCGCAGTCGTTGTCGACGCCGTCGCA
>JBJONI010000004.1:0-3594 GCA_046051915.1 Pseudomonadota bacterium | reverse complement strand
TGGACAGGCGCGCCGACGCCTGAACCTCGCGCTCGGGCGCAGTTGGATCGCGCCCGTTCGCATCCGTGACCGATGAAACCAGGAGAGACCGATGATGTACCTGATCAACCTCACGCTCACTGCCCAAGACGCCGACGCGTACGCGCCGCTGATCGACGGCATCAAGGCGCTTGGGTCGTGGTCGAACCGGCTTCAAAACACCTTCCTCCTCGAGTGTCCGCTGAACTCGGTCCAGATCCGCGACATCCTCAAGCCGCACCTCAAGGCAGGCGACCGCCTGTTCGTGGCGGAGATCGGTCGGAATTGGGCGGGGACCGGCATGGGAGAAGGCTTCAAGGAGTGGATGGATCGCCGCAACGTCCGTCCGAACGTGACGGTCGCGCCGGCGCCCCCGGCCGAGCCCTCCTGATTCACGCCCGCGCGGCCCCCGGAGCCAGTGCGGAGAACGCTTCCCGCAGGTCGTCGTCGTCCGCCCACAGCTCGACGACGTCGGGCGACGCGAGGAGCGCGCGGCTGACCTCGGGGCCGAGCGTGGCCTGTTGTGCGAGGCTGCTGAGGTGGTCCGACACAGCGGCGACGACGTTCGCAGCGCGTCCGGGCAGGACCTCGATCAAGCCTTCTCGGAGCAGGTGCGCGATCAAGTGTTCGGCGAAGTGGTCGAGAACAAGACGGCGCATCTCCACCTCACGGGGACGCGTAACCGGTCAGGAGGGCGCCATGGAGGCCGAGGCGGGGTTGGTGTTGCTGTTCGCGCCGCCGGTGTTCGCGGTGCTCGCTTGGTTCTGGATCCGGTGGACGTCGGGGCAGTGGATCGACGGCCCTGCGCATCCCGAGGAGTCCGGCGTTCCGGATGCGTGGCGGGAGGCAGGCCTCGAACCTCTGTCTCGATCCGCCGACGCCGATCCGACGCCACCGGCGCCCCTTGACGCGCCCTAGGAATCGGTTAAGCGGCGGGGGTCCGCCTCCACATCGAGAGGCGTTGGAGTATTCCATGGCGAAGACGTCCTCTCTCAACAAGCAGGCCAAGCGCGAGAAGCTCGTGGCGAAGTACGCCGCTCGCCGTGCCGAGCTCAAGCGCATCTCCTCCGACATGAACCTGTCCGCGGAGGAGCGTCAGGGCGCCCGCGAGCAGCTCGCTGAGCTCCCCCGCAACAGCTCGCCGGTTCGTCTGCGCAACCGCTGCGTCGTGAGCGGCCGCTCGCGCGCCGTCTACCACGAGTTCATGCTCTCCCGCATCGCGTTCCGCGAGATGGCGCTCGCGGGCGAACTCCCGGGCGTGCACAAGGCGTCTTGGTGATCGTCTCTGTGCGGTGACGCGCGCCGACGCGGTGCGGTGTCGCCAACGCAACGGAGTCTGTCGTAAGGCCACCCTTCGGGGTGGCCTTTGACGTTTTGGCCGCAGGTCCCGAAACGGGACGTCAGCCTTCGAGGAACCGGGCCCGGAACTCCCGCTTCTCCCTGGCGCTGAGGGGGCTCGCGCCGAGCGCGGCCTCGATGTCCTGACCCGCCAATGCGGCCTTCACGACGCCGATCTCGGCAGCGCTCAACGTGGCTGCGCCAAGGCGATAGTCGCGGAACGCCTCCCACGCCAGCGGGACCCAAGCGGCGACCAAGCGTCCCATCTGCTCCGCGTACACCCGGATCTCGTATTGGGCGTGATGGTCGATACGCAGGCTCAGGAAGTGAAGCAGGTTGTGCAGGTCGCACTTCCAGTACCACTGGGTGTAGGTGTTGAGCGTCAGGTTCATCCTGGCCAGTTCTCGTGCGAGCTGCGGCAGTCCGGGGTCGCGGGCCTCGCCGGTCCCGTCGTCATTGAGCAGCTGCTCGTAGGTGGCGTACGTCTGCTCTGCGTCCCGCCGCAGCAGGTGGAGCACCTCAGCGGCGACGTCCGGCGTGACCACGTCCCCGCGGCCTTGCCGGTTCGTTGCCGACTGGAGCGCCAGGTGCTCCGGCGAGGGCAGGTAGAACTCGCGGTCGAGGATCGAGTAGCGTGCCGAATACTCGTTCACGTTGGCCGTGCGGTGTCGGATCCACTGACGGGCGATGAAGATCGGCAGCTTGATGTGGAACTTGATCTCACACATCTCGAACGGGGTCGAGTGCCGGTGTCGCATCAGGTACCGGATCAGGCCGCGGTCGTCGGACACCGAGCGCGTGCCTGCGCCGTACGAGACGCGCGCGGCTTGAACGATGGCGGCGTCGTCGCCCATGTAGTCGATCACACGGATGAACCCGTGATCGAGCAAGGGAAACGGTTGAAACAGTGCCTGCTCCAACGCGGGCACCGTGGGGCGGCGCGTCTCGGTGGGCGGGGCGGCGAGCAGGGCTGCGAGGTCGGCGCGGTCGTCCATCAGCCGTCTCCTTCATCGGGGAGAGAGGTCCATCCTACGTCAGCGGCTGCGACGCGGAACAGCGTGTAGTGGAGGGTGTGGTCTGCGGAGGCGCCGTGGCGAAAGCTCCGCACGTGCAGGAACAACAGGTCCGCCGCCAGCGCACCGAGCAAGATCGGTTGGGCCGATCCGCGTCCTTGGTCGTCCTCGAAGCCTTGGAGCGTCAGCACGCAGCCTTCCGGATCCGACACGACGTCGGCGGAGACGCCCTCACCGACGGCCTCACGCCAACGCACGGCGATGCGCCATGGACCCTCGGCGAGGTCGAACGTGAGGTCGAGGTCGTGGCCGAAAAACGTGGTCGCTACGCCAGAGGCGAGGATGTGGGCTGGACCGGAAGCTTGTGAGACGGGCATCGTCTGGCGCCATAGCCTCCGGGGTGCCGACGTTCCACCGCGCGCCCGAGGTGGCTCACGCCCGCGCGCGTGGTACCATGGGCGCAGACCGACGGCCCCCTTTCGTGTGCCGCGGTCGGGAGCACCCATGGCACGCGTCACCGATGGGGGCGGGCGTCCCGTCTCCGGCCAGGCGCCGAGCGTCGTCGTCGGCGTGGTGGTTGACAACGTCGACCCCGAAGAGCTCGGCCGTATCCTCGTGAAATTCCCGACCATTCCCGGGGAACCCCAGAGCTTTTGGCTGCGTCAGATCACGCCGAGCGGCGGCGCCGTCGGCGGCTTCTATGCCCTGCCAGAGGTCGGCGACGAGGTGTTGGTCGCGTTCATGCAGGGCGATCACGACTACGGCGTGATCCTCGGCCAGTTCTGGAACGGCAAGCTCAAGCCCCCGAAGGAGGCCAAGGACGGCATGCCCGGCGCCGGAAAGACGGACACCGGGGGGTCGTGGTCCAAGGACAAGTTCGCGGACGGCTCGCGCGACACGAAGAAGAACGACCGGCGGCTTTGGCGAAGCCGCGCAGGTCACCTGATCCTGCTCGACGATACCAAGGGCAAGGAGTCGGTCCAGATCTGGGACGGCAAGCACCAGATGTCGATCGTGTTCGACATGAAAGACGCTCGCCTGTTGATCACCAACAACAAGGGCGACGTTCATTTCCGCTCGAAGGGCTCGATGTACCTGGAGGCCGGTGGCAACGTGCACCTTCGCGCCGGCAATGAGCTGATCGGCGAGTCGGTGAAGGACACGAAGTACAAGGCCGGGAAGGATTGTACGATCGAGGCCGTTAAGAACATGAACCTGAAGGCGA
>JBJONI010000003.1:0-2542 GCA_046051915.1 Pseudomonadota bacterium | reverse complement strand
TCCCCGCCCTTGGCCTCCTCCCGGCGTGCATGAGCCTCGACGGCATGGTCATCCCCGAGTACCCGCTGGATGCCTACGCGTTTCCAGAGGACGCGTACCCCCTCGATCTTGTCGAAGTGGTGACGTTCGCGGCTGCCGACGGCGCGCCGCTCTCGGGCGTGTGGCTGCACCAGCCCGGCTGGGAGACCGATCCGAAGCCGCCGTTGATCTGGTTCCACGGCAACGGCGGATCGATTCAAGACTATTGGGATCGAGCCACCTACTACGCCTCGTGGGGGACGCATGAGGTGTTCCTCCCCGACTACCGGGGCTACGGTACGTCACCCGGACCCGCGACGCATGACGGCATCCTCGAAGAAGACGGCCTCGGGGCGGTGCAGTACGTCGCTGAGACCACCGGCGTCCCCCCCGAGGAGATCGGCTGGGTCGCGTTGTCGCTCGGCGCGGCCGTGGCGGCGCACACGGGGGACGAGATCCCGGCGCGCGGCATTGTCCTGGAATCGATGTTCGCCAGCACCGACCTCCTTTTGGATCGCGGCGCCGGCTTGAACCTCCCCACGGGATGGTTCTTTGAGGACACGTGGGACAACGTCGCCGCCGTGCGCGACCTGCTCTCGCCGGTGTTCGTCATCCACGGCCAGCAGGACGACTTCATCGACCCCGAAGCCTCGATCCAAGTCTACGAGGCCGCACCCGACCCGAAGTACATCTGGCGGCCGGTGGACGTCGATCACACCAACGCCCCCGAGTTGTACCCCGACGCCTACCGCGACGCGGTGTTGAGCTTCCTCGCCGACCCGTACGCGGGTCCGACGCTCCCCTGACGCTGGCGAGATCGGCGGAGCGGCGCGCTACGGCACGCGCGTCGCTTCGACCGTCGCGCTGACGCACTGGTCCTCGTTCTTGCCGTCCCAGGCGAGCGCGGCATCCGCACATGCCGCGTCGCGCGAGATGCTCTCGTCGAACTGGCGGAACTCCTTGCGGACCAGCGTGATGCTGTCGCCTTCGATCTTGATGGTGCGCCGGAGCAGGATCTTGACGCACCAGCCGTCCTGCTCCGAGACGTACGACGTGACGGTGGCGCCCTCCCAATCCGCACCCACGCGGGCGAGGCCCCAATCGGGATCGGGCGTCGGCGGGCACTTGTCGATCTCGGGGCAGAACGTCACGTCGAGTCGGTCGGCGGCCTCGATGATCTGGACGTAGGGCACGGCGACCACTTCCTCACCACGCCCCTCGCAGCTGCCGAGGTTCTCGTACTGCGCCGTCGCTTGGTACAGGCCGGTCAGGCTCGCCGCCGCGGTGTCCGTGTCGGCGTCGGTGCCGCCGCCAGCGCCCCCGCAGGCCGCCAACGCGCAAAGTCCCCAGCCCATCCAACGTGCGTGTGCCATCTGGCCTCCCAACGTGACGTAACCGTACACCACCCGAGGGGCTGCCGGGTGACATACCGCCCGGAGGCTCGGATGAAACCCTCTCGCAACGTCCTCGGCGGCATCCTCGCGCCCTGCTCGAACGCGCCGCGCACGGGGTTCTACCGCAACGGCTGCTGTGACACCGGCCCGGAAGATGTCGGCTGCCACACCGTCTGCGCGGTGATGACCACGTCGTTCCTCGCGTACAGCCAAGCCGTCGGCAACGACCTCAGCACGCCACGGCCATGGTTCCCTGGTCTCAACGACGGTGACCGCTGGTGCTTGTGCGCCGCACGCTGGGCCGAAGCCCTCGCGGCTGGCGTGGCGCCGCCGGTGTTCCTCGAAGGAACGCATGAGGAAGCGCTGGCCTACGTCCGGCTTGAGGACCTCCTCGCCCACGCCTCCCCCACGGCTGAGGCGTAGCGCGGCACGCGCCATGCATGTAAGCACCGAGCGCGCCACCGGCCGACACGCTCGGTGCGACAACGCCGACCGCGTCGGTTAGCGCACCCCCCCTCCGGAGACCGGATGCCCCGCCTTCGTCACGCCACGACGCGCCGACGCGTCCTCACTGCCGCAGCCGCTGGGGCCTTGGCTTGCCAGGCGCCGTTCGGGAGTGACCGCCACGACGTGGCCTCCGACCGAATCGTCGCGATCACCACGACCCAGGGGTTCCTCCGCCCCGTGGTGGCGGTCGACGGGTGGTTGGGCCGCAACGACGATGCGCGTTTCACTTGGTACCTCCTCGCTCCCGGCGCAGGGTTGCCCCCGGCGGACGCGCCCGTCACGCCGTGGAGCACCAACGCCGCGATCGCCGCCACCCCGGGACACTACGGGCTGCGCGTCGTGTTCCCCTCCGGCACGGTCCGCGAGGCCGTGTTGACGCTGCAGACAACCACAGCGCCCGCCGTCGAGGGCATCCGCTTCGAGGACGTCGACCTTCCGTTCGCACCGATGGACGACGAGGAGGCACTGAGCGCCGGGGCCCGCCTCGACCAAACGACCTCCGACCTCCTCGGACCCGCGGAACCAGGCCGGTGGGTTCGTGCGCGCGCCGCCGTCGCCGCCGAAGCCGTGGACCGGGTGCGGTGGATGCAGCAAGGCCCATCGGGCGACGTCGGCGTCACCTT
>JBJONI010000002.1:0-3602 GCA_046051915.1 Pseudomonadota bacterium | reverse complement strand
AGCCCGATCACGCTCGGCTCGCTGAAGACCAACGTCGGCCACATGGAGGTGGCCGCAGGCATCGGTAGCTTCATCAAGACGGCGTTGTGCCTACATCACCGTCAACACGTCGCGCACCTGCACCTGCAGACCCCCCATCCCGGCCTGGTGCCGACGATGCCGCACCGGTTCCCCCGCGGTTTGGAGCCGTGGCCCGCGAGCGACGGCCCGCGTCGCGCGGCCGTCAACAGCTTCGGGCTCGCCGGAACGAATGCCGCCGCCATCCTCGAAGAAGCGCCGGCGCCCGAACGCAGCGCTGCGCCCGCGCTCCCGTGTGAGGTCTTCACCCTCAGCGCGTACGGCGAAGCACCGTTGCGCGCGATGGCGGGTGCGCTCGCGCACCGCGTTGGCACCGTACCCCTGTCCACGTTGGCACGTGCCACGCGACGGCGCAGCGAGGCCCACCCGATCCGGGCCGCCATCGTCGCCGCCAACGACGCCGAAGCGCGAGAGGCCCTCCTCGCGTTGGCCTCTGGCACACCGCACGCGGCCGTCCGTCGCGGCGAAGTGATGGGGCCCGCACCCAAGGTCGGCTGGTTGTTCACCGGTCAAGGCGCACAGTACGGCGGCATGGGCGAGGCCCTTTACGCCCACAACGCGGTCTTCCGCGCGACCCTCGACGAGGCCGACGCTTGGCTGTCGCCGCGCCTGGGTCTTGGCCTGCCGGCGCTGCTCTGGGGCGCGTCGAAGGCGCGCATCCACGACACACGCTTCACGCAACCCGCGCTGTTTGCGTTCGAGGTGGCCACCGCACGTGCCCTGCTCGCGCTGGGGATGGAGCCCACCGCCCTGCTTGGGCATTCGATCGGTGAGATCGCCGCCGCGGTCCTCGCCGGCGCGCTCTCGTTGCAAGACGGCCTTGCCGTCGTCGAGGCCCGCGGCGCGCTGATGGGCTCGCTTCCCGCTGGCGGCGCGATGGCCGCGCTCTTCGCCGGCGCGGACGAGGTTCGTGCCGTCTTGGCTGCGCACCCCCAGGTCGACCTCGCGAGCGACAACGCCCCGGGTTCGACGGTGATCAGCGGTCCGGCCGAAGCCGTCGCAGCCGTCGTGGAGGTCTTCGCCGCCCGCGGCATCGACGCCCGTCCCCTCACCGTGAGCCACGCCTTCCACTCCGCGCTGATGGCGCCGATCCTCCCCGCCTTCCTCGACGTCGTGTCGAAGGCGACATGGTCACGACCGCGGTGGCCGCTCGTCTCGAACCTGACCGGCGAGCTGGTGGAGGATCGCGCGACGCAGCCTGGGTACTGGGTCGACCACCTCCGCCACGCCGTGAAGTTCCGCGAGGGGGTGGAGACGCTCGCTCGGATCGGGGTGACCCTGTTCGTCGAGGTCGGACCCGACGCGACCCTGACCGGCCTCGCGCGGCGAACGCTCCCCGCGGGGTTCCCGATGGTCGCGATGCAACGCCGCGACCAAGGCTACGCCGCGTGGTTGACCGGGCTGGCGGAGCTGTGGTGTGCAGGCGTGCCCGTCGCGTGGGCGGCGCACGACGACGGCGCACCCGCCCACTGGGCACCTCTGCCCAAATATGCCTATGAACGCCGCGAGCTCTGGGTCGACGACCCCGGCCCCGCCGGCGTCGTCGAGGTGCTGCGACAGCGCGGAGCGCTCCCCGCGGGCGTGCCCTCGGCGTCTGCAGCGACGACACGTCCCTCTGGGACCGACGCCGACCGCCCCCAAGCATGGCGCGCCCGTTGGGATGTCGTCGCACCACCCCCCGGGGCCGCGCTGCGCCCCGGCCGGATCGTGGTCGGTGCGGACCCACACGGCTGGCTGGCCGACGTCGTTCGGACGTGGCGTGCGCAAGGCCGCCCAGTGGACACGGTCATGGAGGGATCCGACGCGCCCGCGGCGTGGCGTTCGGCGCTCTCGACGCCCGGTGACGTCGCCGCGGTCGTCGTGCCGGTCACGCCCGGGCGCGATGGTGGGGACGACCCGACCGCCGCGGCGCTCGCGGAGGGATCGCGCTTGGTCGCCGCCGTCGCGGCACACGCTGGCTGCGCGCCCGATGCGCCCTTTTGGCTGGTGACCCGCGGCGGCGTCTCGACGCGCGACGGCGAGGCCTGCGATCCGGTGAGCGCTGGCATGCAGGCCCTCCTCCGAGTCGCCGTCCTCGAGCACCCGAACACGCGCTGGCTCCGGCTCGACCTCGATCCCGACGTCGCACCGACCGCGGTGGCGCCGGCGTTGGCCGAACGTCTCGCCGCGCCTCCGATGGATGAGGACCAACTGGCGTGGCGCGGGGGGCGGACGTACGCGCTCCGACTTGCGCCGCAGCCCGTCGACCCCGCCGCGTTCTCGGTCCGCTCCGACGGCGCATGGCTCGTGACGGGCGGCACCGGCGGGTTGGGGCTCGCGATCGCGCGCGACCTCCTCGATGCGGGGGTGGGCCGCGTCCTGCTCGCTGCGAGGTCAGCGCCAGATGCAGCGACGCGCGCGGCGATCGACGCCCTCGGGGGGCCCGGTCGACGCGCGGAGTTTGTCGCCCTCGACGTCGCCGACGCTGCGGCGGTCGCCGGCTTGGTGCGTCGCCTCCGCGCCGAATCCACGCCGCTTCGTGGGGTGGTGCACGGCGCCGGCGTGCTCGCCGATGCGCCGATCCTCAAACTTGACACGGACCGGATCGCCCGGGTGCTGCCCGCGAAGATCACGGGCGCTTGGAACCTGCATCACGCAACCCGGGGGGAGGACCTCGACGCGTTCGTGCTGATGAGCTCCGTGACCGCCCTCTTGGGCGCGCCAGCGCAAGGCAACTACGCGATCGCGAACGGCGCGTTGGACGCGCTCGCAACGCACCGACACGCTCAAGGCCTGCCCGTGCTGAGCGTGGCGTGGGGGCCATGGGCAGAGGTGGGGATGGCCGCCCACCTCGCCGACCTCATGGCGTCCCGCGGGATGGGTGCGCTTCGACCCGCCGACGCCCTCCCTGGGCTGCGCGGCATGATCGGGGATGGACGCCCGCACCTCGCGTTCATGGACCTGCGCCTCACCGAGCTCGCGGCGGCGCATCCTGGCGTCCGGCGCGCCCCCTTGTTCCGGCGGCAGTTCCCGCGAGCGCCGTCGGAGACCGTCGCCACGCAGCCGACCCTCGCGCCGGCGGCCGTGGAGACGGCGAACGCAGACACCGGCTCGCTGCCGGAGGTCGTCACGCACGAGGTGGCCCGCTTGTTGGGCGTCGCCCCCGCGGAGGTCGATCGCAAGCGTCCCCTGTCGTGGCAGGGCCTCGACTCCGTGATGGCGGTCGACCTACAACGGGCGTTGCTCGGTCGCTTGGGCGTTCGCCTCCCGCTCGACCGGTTGACCGTCGGCCCTTCCATCGACGAGATCGCCGGCCTCGCCGCAGGACTCGGTGCGGAACCGCCGACGCGTCGAACCGAGAGCGTCGCGTCCGCGCCTCGCTCCCCCGCTGCCGCGCATGGCGCGCCGAAAGCGGTGGACGACGTCGTGGCAGAGGCCGTCGCAAGCCTCCTCGGGGTCGACGCGGCCTCCGTCGACCGCAAGCGCCCCCTGTCCTGGCAAGGACTCGACTCGGTGATGGCGGTCGACCTGCAGCGGCGCCTGCA
>JBJONI010000001.1:0-4421 GCA_046051915.1 Pseudomonadota bacterium | reverse complement strand
GGGCGGCAGCGCCCGCGAGCCCGCGCGTCACCCACGCGTGGAGATCGGCGTCGGACGCCCAGCCCGGCGGGTCCACGTAGACCAGCCCGCGCATCGGACGCCCCGTGAAGTCCATCGGACGGGCGTGCGGAAGCGACAGCGCGGCGTCATGGCCGCTCGGGCCGACCCGAACCACCAGCATCCCGCGCACCAAGCCGCAGACCATCGTGCCGCCGACCGAGAACTTGCGGCCCCCGAACATGGCGATCTCCGCGACCTCGCCCGCCCCGACGAGCGCCGCCCGCACGCGAACCGCCGCCTCCACGTCGCCCCCCGGGCCCGTCACGGGGCACCCGCGTTCGACGCGCCGGGCGTGCCGAAGGCCACGTAGGCCCAACCCGACGCCTCATCGCCGTCGACGACGCGGGCGAGCGAGACATCAGGGCTTTGGTCCCCGAACCGAACGGCGTCGAGGCGCCGCCCGGCGGGATCGTAGAGCACGATCTCCTCGCCGCCCGACGAAAGCGCGAACGGCACCGAGGGCGTCGCACCCGACATGCCCCCGTCCGCGTACACCACGAGAAACCCGCCGGCCGGCAGCGTCGCGGGACCCAGCAGCGAGGCGTCCGCCGGGTCATCGGCGTCGGCGAGCGCGTAGCCGCCCAGAAAAACCGGGCGCGCCGAGGCGTTGTACAGCTCCACCCAGTCCGGAAACCCATCGCCGACGGGAAGCGCGCCGACGTTGTCGGCCATCAGCTCGTTGATCGTGATCGCCGCGGGTGGCGCCGACGTGTCGAATGGCGCCGACGTGTCCAGCACGTCCACCTCGGCACTGGCACACGCCCAGCCCGCAAGACCCACCCAAACCGCGCGCATCCCGCCCCCGCGGAAGGGATATACTCCGCTGTGGACCGAGGCAGGGCATGAACGCACGAGGCTGGCTCCCAATTCTGTGGCTCGCGTGCGGCCCCGCCGACGACACCGCAGCACCGGTACCGGGCGATCCCCCAGCGCCCTGGTCGGATCCGCCCTTCGAGGCGATCGGTGAAGCCCCGGCCTTGTTTGACCGTCCGCACGGCGTCTACGACGCCCCGTTCGCGCTGACGTTGACACCGGTCGACGGCACCGAGATCCGCTACACGCTCGACGGCGCCGACCCCACGGGCCCGAACGCCCTCGCCTACACCGGCCCGATCTCGATCGATCACACCGTGGCCGTGCGCGCCGTCCGCATGGCCAACGGCGCCGCGGTCGGCCGGCCGCAGACCCGAACCTACGTCCTCCCAGCAACGCTCCCGGCCCAGCAGGCGCCGCCGACCTACCCCACCGCATGGTGGACGGCTGACGAGACCGGGCCGTATGTCGCCGACTACGGCCTCGACCCCGACGTGACCGCTTCCTCGGCTTGGACCGATGCCGCAGCGACCCTGTTCCGCGACGCACCGATCCTCAGCGTCACGCTCGACCCCGACGCGCTCTTCGGCCCCAACGGCATCCACGAGAACCCCACCGAGCAGGGCGTCGCGTGGGAGCGTGAGGCGAGCTTCGAGGTGTTCGGCGACGGCCTCGACACCACCGTGCGGTGCGGGCTGCGCATCCAAGGCGGGGCCGGACGTCGCCCGGATCGCTCCCCGAAGAAGTCGTTCCGCGTCGCGTTCCGGTCCGACTACGGCACCAGCAGGCTCGAAAGCCCGTTGTTCCCCGACAGCCCGATCGCGTCTTTCGACACCTTGGTGCTGCGCGCCGGCTACAACCGCACGTGGGTGCACTTCGAAGAGACCGGCCGTCAACGCGCGCAGTACCTCCACGAACGCTACACGATGGACCTCGGGCGCGCGTCAGGGACACTGGCGCCCCACGTCCGGCTCGTCCACCTGTTCCTCAACGGGCTGTACTGGGGCGTCTACCAGTTGGAAGAGCGCCCCGACGAGGCGTTCCAAGCCGACTACCTCGGTGGCAGCGAGGACGACTACGACTCGATCAACGCCGGCTTCCTCAACGGCGGCGACCTCGTCGCGTGGGACGAGCTGCTGCGAAGGGTCCGGCTCGACCTCGCGGATCCCGCGAACTACGCCTCGGTCGAGGCGATGCTCGATATCGACGACTTCATCGCGTACATGCTGGTCAATTTGACACTCGGCAACGCCGATTGGCCCGACAAGAACTGGTGGGCCGGACGCCTGCGCACCGACGACGCGAAATGGCGCTTCTTCCTCTGGGACGGCGAGTTGACGCTGCCGAGCACCACCGGGGTGTACACCGACGTCGACGCCCCGAACGGGCCTGGCGAGATCTTCCAAGCCCTTCGTGCGAACGCCGACTTCAACCGTCGGTTCGGCGACCGGGTCGAGGCGCTGCTGTACCACGACGGCGCACTTTCGAGCGGCGCCTTGGTGCAGACGTGGTCGGGTCTCGCCCCGCTGGCCTACCCGACCCTCGTCGGCGAGTCCGCACGCTGGGGAGATCACTGGCGCGATGACCGCGCGACGGTCGGGGCCGGCCTGTACACCTACGAGGCGAACTGGCTCCCCGAGCACGCGCGCGTCCGCGACACCGTGCTGCCGCGGCGCGTCGACGTCGCGGTCGCCGACTTCGTCGCGAAGGGCCTGTACCCGACCACGCCAGCGCCGCTGCTGGCCCCGTTCGGGGGGCCCCTCGCCGCCGACGCACGCGTCTCGCTGCAGGGCGAGGGCGACGTCTGGTACACGCTCGATGGCACCGACCCGCGCGGCGCCGACGACGAGCCTTCGCCGAACGCCTTGCGGAGCACGGGCGCGCTCGTGTTGCAGGCGCCGGTCACCGTCCACGCTCGGACACGCAACGCCGAGGGGTGGAGCGCCCGCATCGAAGCGACCTTCCGAGCTCCCTGACCGACGCCCCGTCGCCCGTCAGCCCCCCGCGGGGAACAGGCAGCCCGACGGCCCGCACGTGTCGATGACCTCGCCGGTGCGAAGGAAGTGCACGACCTGATCCTGCGCCTCCGACTGCCGGCGCGGGCCGCTGTGCGTGTCGGTCGCGGGCACGGGGGGATCGAGCGGCGTCGCGTCGGGGGCCACACCGAAGTCCCAGTTCACCACCACGGCCGTCGCGTCGATCGGGTAAGCCTCCGACGCCACGCCTTGCACAGGACGGATCTGCGCCTGCGGCTGCACCGCACCCAACGCGCGCGCGAGCACCCAGCTCGCCTCGTTCTGGACCTGTGCGTCCTCAAGGCCGACGTGCAACAGCGCCTGGTGCGCGGGCGTGTTCGGCAGCGGCGTCGACCAAGCGCCGGCCCACGTCAGGCCTTCCAAACGGTCCCAGCCGGTCCCGAGCAACGCGAGGATCATCGGGATCGCGTCGGCTTCTTCGTACACGCCACCGAGCGCGGTGGCCCAGGTGTCGAACACGCTGCTTCGATGGAGCAGGAAGGGAAAGCAGCAACCCGGGACGCCCAGCGCGCCACGCGGGACGTCCTGCGAGCCGACCACGACGAGGTTGCCCATCGTGCCGCCTTGAGAGTTTCCGTGGTACCAGATCTGGCCGGGATCGACGACGAAACCACCGCCCTCCCGCTGCAACGCAGGGTGGGTCTCGTCCTGAAACCGCCCCTTCATCAGCCGCTGCAGCGCCCAGTGGTTCGCCAAGCCCTGCATCGGCTCCTCCGCGAGCTCGACCATCCGGCCCGCGTCTTGGGTGAGCAAGAAGCCCCACTGCAACGCGTTGGGCGATGACATCCCTTGCATGTCGGCGGCGAGGATCACGAACTGGTGGCGTTGCGCCATCTCGCGAAGCCACCCGTTGTTCGCCTCGTCGCGGCTGCCGAGGAACCCGTGACCGTACTGCAGCACCGGCGACGGTGCGTCGGCGGCGAGCACCGACGGCGGAATCTGGACGCGGAACGGCACGCGCTCCACGCCGTCGACGACGATCTCCCCCGAGGCATCGCGCCGCAGCGTGCGTACGCCACCGACCGCCGGACCGAGCACGCTCGGCACCTCCGCCGTTCCATCGACGATCACCGCGAGGTTGGGGTCGCCGACCACCACCTCGACGTTGTCGATCGTGTAGACGGGGCCTTCCTCGCCGATCGCGGCGTACAACGCCGCCTGAACGGCGGTGAGATCGCGGGTCGCGCCCGCGTCGGAACGCGTGGTGAAGTCCCACGCGAGCTGCACCTCGTCGCGCGACCAGCCGGCCGCCTCGATCGCCGGGAACACCCGCGACTCGTAGCGCGCACGACGCGCGTGCACGCCGAGCCAGCGGCTCTCGGTCTGGTCTCGCAGCGCCGCGAACGCCTCCGGAGCGGCCACCGTCGTCCCCGCGCCGTCGACGAACCCGCGCACGGCGACCACGATGTGGGCGGACGGCGGCAACGGGACGCTCGGCCGAATCACGAACAACGAAGGAGAGCTGCCGCCTTCGAGCCAGTCCGTCTCGACCCAGTGCGGGATCCGAACCCC